>CAZKMO010000004.1:0-62583 GCA_964554015.1 uncultured bacterium | reverse complement strand
ATCAGAAAGATGGGAAAAGCAAGTTTTTCTCATTTGAGAGATAAAACCGGTAAAATTCAACTCTATATACGAAAAGACAAATTGGAAGAAAAGGATTATCAAGTATTTACTTTATTGGATATTGGTGATATTATTGGTGTTACTGGTGAAGTATTCATGACTAAAACCGGTGAAATAACCATATTAGTAAAAACACTGATGCTTCTATCCAAAATAATACGCCCTCTTCCAATTGTAAAAGAGAAAGATGAGGGGAATGAAAAAGTTGTTTATGATCAATTTGCTGATAAAGAAATGCGATACAGACAGCGTTATGTGGATTTAATGGTAAATCAAGAAGTTAAAGAAGTATTCATAAAAAGATCTAGAATAATTTCTGAAATGCGAGCCTATTTAGAGCAAAAAGGATTTCTGGAGGTGGAAACACCGGTTTTACAGCCACTCTATGGCGGCGCCTATGCCAGACCATTTATTACCCATCATAACACCCTTGATATAGATCTATACCTTCGTATTGCGGATGAGTTGTATTTGAAACGGTTAATCGTAGGTGGATTTGATGGTGTTTTTGAAATATCAAAGGATTTTCGTAATGAAGGTATGGATTTAGAACATAATCCAGAGTTTACCATGATGGAATTATATGTTGCCTACAAAGATTATTTTTATATGATGGATTTGGTGGAAGAAATGATCGGCTATATTTGCGGCAAGGTTTTTAAGAAATCAGAATTATTCTATAATCAAATTCCTCTGCATTTTAATAAAAAATGGAACAGATTATCTTTTTTTGAAGCTATTAAAAAATATACTGGTTTTGATCTGTATAAAAAGAAGGAGGATCAGATTGCTACAGCTGCCAGCCAGTTAAATATTGACATAGAAGATCTTTCCGGGAAAGGCAAACTGCTAGATGCAATTTTTGGAGAGTATGTCGAGCCTAAACTGATGGAACCAACTTTTATATTGGATTATCCTATTGAATTATCACCCTTGGCTAAAAAACACCGCTCTAGGGAAGGTCTTACCGAAAGATTTGAGGGATATGTGGCAGGGAAAGAATTATGTAATTCATTCAGTGAATTAAATGATCCAACCGATCAGAGAAGACGGTTTACGGAACAGGCCAAAATGAGAGCTGAAGGAGATGAAGAAGCCATGCAAATCGATGAAGACTTTCTTTGTTCCATGGAGTATGCCATGCCTCCAACAGCGGGATTAGGTATAGGTATTGATCGATTAGTAATGCTTTTAACCGACTCTCAATCGATCAGAGATGTGATATTTTTTCCCCAGATGCGACCTAAAAAGGAATAAAATTTTTGGATATATTATGAATTTTGAATTTTTTGTTGCCAAAAGATATTTAAGTGCCAGACAGAAGACCAGATTTATTAATATAATCTCTTATATTTCCATATTTGGGGTTGCCATTGGAGTGGCAGCTCTTATTATTACACTTTCGGTCATGAATGGACTTGAGTCAGAGGTACGTTCCCGCATAATTGGTTTTGATACCCATCTCAGGGTACGTAAATTTCATTTTGAAAAAATAGAGGACTATAAAACAATTGCAGAAGAAATATCAAATATCGATCATATCATAGGAATTTCTCCTTATATTTTAGATGAGGCTATGATTAGGGCAGGTCGATACAGTGATGGGATTGTTGTTCGGGGTGTAGATCCTGCGACTGTGTTTAAAGTTTCAGATATCGGAAACAATATGTATTATGGTGAGTTTAATTTAGATGAAATTAAGGATGAGCAGGGCAGAAATCGGCCAGGTATTGTTTTAGGTAGATGGTTAGCTGATCGTCTTTTACTGGATATTGGTGATGAAGTAATATTAGTTAGCCTTGCGGGTGTTTATACCGTATTTCGTCAACCACCCGTTAAACAGTTTATTGTTACCGGACTTTTTGAAACCGGTATGTTTGAATATGATAATGCCTATGCTTATATCTCAATCGAATCAGCACAATCCTTGTTTCGAATGGATCATACTGTTACTGGTCTTGAGATTAAGCTTGATGATCTATATAAGGCAAGTCAAATAGGAGAAAAGATAGAGGATATACTTGGATATCCATATTTTTCCCAAACCTGGTTCGATTTACGGAAAAATTTATTTTCCTGGATGCAGCTGGAAAAATGGGCTATGTTTATTATTTTATCCTTAATAATTTTGGTTGCTGCTTTTAATATAATTAGTACCTTAATAATGGTGGTTATGGAAAAAACAAAAGAAATCGGGATATTGAAATCAATGGGAGTAACCTCCAAGGGTATTACCAGAATTTTTCTTTTTGAAGGAATGGTAGTGGGTATAATAGGATCATTACTTGGTTTCTTGATTGGTTTCTCACTTTGTTGGTCTCAGTTGAAATATAAATTTTTTTCTTTACCTGGTGATGTTTATTTTATTAATTATCTCCCCATTAAGATGCAGGCTTTAGACTTCATTATGATTGGTTTAGCAGCTATTTTATTATGCATATTAGCATCATTATATCCAGCTCGTAAGGCAGCTAAATTAGATCCTATAAAGGCAATTAGATATGAATAGATACTGGGAAATATATGAACAAATACATTCTTAATGCTAGAAATATATTTAAAAGCTATCCGGTTGGGAAAGATAAACGGCTGGAGGTATTAAAAGGGATAAATATTTCTATTAAAAGTGGTGAAATTTTATCCATTATTGGTCCTTCCGGGGTTGGAAAGAGTACTTTACTTCATATAATGGGAGCCTTAGATAAACCAGATAGGGGCGATGTGATAATTAATAATCAGAATATTTATTCTATGTTGGATAAAAAGTTAGCTTATTTTAGAAATCAGGAAATTGGATTTGTTTTTCAATTTCACTATCTATTACCAGAATTTACTGCTTTGGAGAATGTTGCCATGCCAGGACTGATAAGTGGGAAAAATAGAATTGATGCCTTTAAAAGAGCTGAATATCTTTTGGGTAAAGTTAATTTACAACAGAGACTTCTCCATAAACCAAATGAACTTTCTGGTGGGGAAAATCAAAGAGTTGCATTTGCCAGATCTTTGATGAATGAACCCCTTATGATTTTAGCAGATGAGCCATCTGGAAACCTTGATCAGGCAAATAGTGAATTTTTACATGAAATAATGTGGGAACTTGTTCGGGAAAAAAATAAAGCATTTGTTATTGTCACCCATGAAAAAGATCTGGCCAATAAAACAGATAGAATCATTGAATTATTTGATGGAAAGGTTAAAAAATAAAATGTTGTGTGATAATTGTCATAAACAAGATCCAATTATTAAAATTACAGTTATAACCAATGATAAGAGTATTTCTGTATATCTTTGTGATAAATGTTTAGAACAATTAAAACTTAATTCACCAGTATTTAATGATATTTCTTCCATGTATGTAGAAATAATAATTGGTTTACTTTCTGAATACCTTTCCAGTCAAACTGAGGAAGATAAATTAACTAATGAAAGTGAATCATTTAGTTGGGAAAGTGATGATGATGATTTATTAGAATTTGATACATATGAAAATCAATTTATTAATGATGAATCGCATGGGGGAAAGAGACTAAATGGCAAACTATCTGAGATTGAGATTTCTATTTTGAATCTTCAAAAGAGATTAGATCTGGCAGTTAAAGAAGAAAATTATGAATTTGCAGCGAAATTAAGAGATAGAATTATTGAATTAAAAAAAGGGAATGAATAGCTAAAAAGAGTTTAAAAAATATAAAGTTAAAATAAACTTAAGAAAATTTATTTATTTTAAAAATGTGGCTCGAAATTTGCTTAATTTTAAAACAAAATCAGAATAATTTGTTAATAAAAAAAATGGTTGAAATTCTTACAGTATTAAGGAAAGAGGCTTGAGATTAATAAAGTAATTAGGTATTTTAGAAAAAAAAATATTGATTATTTTGATTTTTTATTTTATATGTATTACTTTAAATTATTAAGAGTCGAAGTGTATGAAAATTTATAATGGTAAAATAGTAACTAAGAGGTAAGGAAATAAATATATGATCAGAAACAATTTTTCTCAAAAGGTTCAGGTTGTAATACAACTTTCCAGAGAAGAAGCTTTACGCTTAGGTCATGATTATATTTGTACTGAACATCTTCTTCTGGGAATAATTCGGGAAGGAAGCGGATTAGCGGTTGAAATTTTACAGAATCTTAATGTTAATCTTGAGGAATTAAAGAAATCAATAGAGGATGCAGTTAGATCTACGGGTGGAACTATTACCATGGGTAATATTCCTTTTACTAAAAGAGCGGAACGAATATTACGGGTTGCTTCATCAGAAGCAGAAAAATTTAAATTTAATGTTATTGGAACCGAACATCTATTACTGGCGTTACTGAAAGATGCAGAAGGGATTGCCGCCAGTGTATTAAATAATTTTGATGTTTATTATGATATTGTAAAAAAAGAATTGGAGAACATTTTGAAAGGCTCGACAAATACTTCCATGAGAGAGTATAAGAAGAAATCGAAAACTCCTGCTTTAGACCATTTCGGAAGAGATTTAACTGAATTGGCCAAGAAAAATAAATTAGATCCGGTCATTGGACGAGAAAATGAAATTCATCGGGTAGCTTTAATTTTATCGCGGCGTAAGAAAAATAATCCAGTATTAATAGGAGAACCCGGTGTTGGAAAAACTGCAATTGCCGAAGGTCTGGCCATGAGAATAGTTGAAAAAAAGGTATCTAGAGTATTACATAATAAAAAAGTGATAACACTTGATCTCGGTTCAGTAGTAGCGGGAACCAAATACCGAGGTCAGTTTGAAGAAAGAATGAAAGCAATAATGGGAGAATTAATAAAACAGCAGGAAATTATTCTTTTTATTGATGAGTTGCATACAATTGTGGGTGCTGGTGGTGCTTCCGGATCTCTGGATGCATCTAATATGTTTAAGCCAGCCTTAGCAAGAGGAGAAGTTCAATGTATCGGAGCTACTACCCTTGATGAATACAGGCAATATATTGAAAAGGATGGAGCTTTGGAAAGAAGATTTCAAAAAGTATTGATAGATCCACCTTCAGTAGTACAGACACTTAAGATCTTAAAAGGATTACAGGATCGATATGAAAAGTACCATAGGATCAGGTATACAGATAAAGCCATTGATTCTGCGGTTAAACTTTCCGACAGATATATTATTGATAAATTTCTTCCTGATAAGGCTATCGATGTTATGGATGAGAGTGGCTCCAAGGTACATCTTGCTAATATTTCAGTTCCAAGGGAAATTGTAATGCTAGAGGAACGATTAAGAGTTATCAGCCAGGAGAAGAATAATGTAATTAAGAATCAAGAGTTTGAGAAAGCGGCCGTTTTGCGGGATAGAGAAAAAAGACTGTTGCAGGATTTATCTAAGGCAAAAGAACGTTGGGAAAAAGATGAAGAAGAAGTTCTGGCTTATGTTACAGAAGAGGATATCGCCCAGGTTGTTTCTATGATGTCAGGTGTACCGGTTTCCAAGGTTGCCCAATCAGAGTCCGAAAAATTATTAAAAATGTCGGATATAATTAAGGAATCGGTCATTGGTCAGGATCAAGTGATTGAATCACTGGCCAAGGCAATACGCAGAACCAGAGCCGGATTAAAAGATCCCCGAAGTCCGATTGGATCGTTTATATTTTTAGGCCCAACCGGAGTGGGTAAGACCTATCTTGCCCAGGTACTAGCAGAATATCTTTTTCAGGATGAAAATGCCCTTATTAGGGTTGATATGTCAGAGTTTATGGAAAAATTCTCCGTATCCAGAATGACCGGTGCTCCTCCCGGATATGTAGGATATGAAGAAGGTGGACAACTCACTGAAAAGGTCAGAAAACATCCCTATTCCGTAATTTTATTTGATGAGATTGAAAAAGCCCATCCTGATGTATTTAATGTTTTACTGCAGATTTTAGATGAAGGACATTTGACCGACGGTTTAGGAAGAAAGGTCGATTTTAGAAATACGGTATTAATACTTACCTCAAATCTGGGATCACGATCAATTCTGGATAAAGGATATGGTTTTGGAAAAATCGAGGGTCAGGTTGATTATAAGACTATGAAATCTACCATGATGGAGGAAACCAAAAAATTATTTACTCCGGAATTTCTTAATAGAATTGATGAGATTATGGTTTTTCGCCCTTTATCGAAAAAAGATATTACCAAAATTATTGATATAGCTATAAATGAACTTTTAAAGATTAGTGAAGAGAGAAATATTACCATAAAGCTCACTGAGAACGCTAAAAAATATCTTATTGATAAAGGATTTGAGCCTAAATACGGAGCACGGCAAATCAAACGAGTTTTGAGAAGATATGTGGTGGATCCTATAGCTGAACAACTGCTTAAAGGTAAATTTTCGGATGGAAGCAGAATTCAGGTAACCAAGAAAGGGAATAAATTGGAATTTAGTCAATTAGAAGAAAAACAAAAAAAGAAAGGTTCTGAAATCCATCCTGAAGAGATTGACCATAAAAAATCGCATTTAAATTAGAGGAATACATGCAAAGAAGAGATTTTTTAAAGAATTCAGCTGCCCTGGGGGCAGCTTTTCTTTTTATGAAAAATACGTCAGTATTTTCACGATCTGCAAAAAATGATTTAGTGGTTGTACAAAATGCCGAGCCTGAGGTATTAGTCAGAAAAGCGATTGAAGAATTGGGAGGAATGAAAACGGTTGTCAGTAAAGGTGATATTGTTGTTTTAAAACCTAATATTTCCTGGGATCGGGTACCCGAGCAGGCTGCTACTACCAATCCTCAAGTTGTAGCTGAAGTTGTAAAAATGTGTTTGGAAGCAGGAGCAAAAGAGGTAAAAATATTTGATCATACTCTTAATGAAGCCAAACGGTGTTATAAAAGAAGTGGAATCGCAGAAGCTGCCTCTGAGGCCGGAGCTGATGTAAAGCATGTTTATTCTAGAAAATTCAAGAGAGTTAATATTCCGGAAGGTGAATTGGTTAAATCCTGGGAAGTATACGAAGATGTTCTGGAAGCGGATAAAATAATAAATATACCTATTGCCAAGCATCATAGTCTCAGTCAGGTTTCCTTAGGTATGAAAAATTTTATGGGATTTTTGGGAGGGAGAAGAGGGGAGCTGCATAGAGATTTTGATAAAAAAATAACCGATATAAATACATTCTTTAAAGCTGATTTAATAATATTGGATTCATATAGAATGTTAGTGCGAAATGGACCCAGTGGAGGAAGTGTGAATGATGTCAAACTTGCCAAAACCATCGTATGTGGTACTGATCCAGTAGCAGTGGATAGTTATGGAGCCCATCTTTTTGGTTTAGATAGCAATACAATTGGATTTATTACAGAAGCAAGTAAACGTGGGCTTGGAATTAAAGATATTAATAAATTAAATATTAAAAAAATAGAATTATAGTTAATGAAAAAAATCAGAATTGTCTCACAGGTTTTATTTTTAATATTATTCTTTTTATTATTTTTTCTTGCCTCTTATCCCTTAACTTCCGTTATCCCGGTTGATTTTTTCTTAAAACTGGATCCACTTTTATCGATTACGGCAGCTATTGCTGCCCGAAATATTTTAATTATATCCATTCCTGCGGTTATGGTTATTATTTTAACCATGGTGTTAGGAAGAATTTTTTGCGGATGGATATGTCCCTTAGGAACACTTATTGATGCCTCTGATACCTTTACTGTATCTTCTGATAAAAAAATGGTATATTTCCCCTGGGTAAAATTTTCTCTACTTGTTATTGTTCTTATGGCTGCAATCCTGTCAATCCAATTGACCGGTTTTCTTGATCCCATCCCTTTATTAACCAGAAGTGTTACTGTGTTTCTTTATCCTGTATTTGTTTTTATTTTGGAAGGGTTACTGGGATTTTTCCTGGATATTGGATTTTTAGAGAATTTTTTATTTAACGTATATGATATTCTTAAGGGAACTTTACTTCCTCTGAATGCAGTAATGTTCAGCGGTTTCTTATTGATCAGTATTATTTTCTTTGCGATTTTGTTTGCTGGAGTCTTGGATAGGAGATTCTGGTGTAAGAATTTATGTCCTTTGGGTGCTTTATTAGCATTATTTTCAGGAAAACGATTGTATAAAAGAAAAGTTTCAGAGGATTGTACTTCCTGTGGATTATGTGAAAAGATATGTCCCATGAATGCAATTAAGGAAGATTTTATCAATACCAATAAAGCTGAATGTATCAACTGTATGGATTGCCTGCAAATTTGTCCGGTTAATGCCATCTCATTTGGTTTTTATAAAACCAGTACTATTAAAGCAAAGAAAGCAAAAGATATTGATTTTAATAAAAGGAGATTTTTAAAAACTGCTGGTTTAAGTATTTTTACAATCGGTTTTTTTAAAGCCGGATTTACTGATCCGGTTTCTAAAAGTAAAGTTGTACGGCCTCCCGGTTCCTTAACCGAAAGAAAATTTTTGGATCGGTGTGTTCGATGCGGAGAATGTATTAAAGTATGTTCGACATCTGGTGCCGGTCTACAACCAGCTGTTCTAGAAGCTGGTTTAGAAGGATTATGGTCTCCCATATTAAGACCTGAAGTCGGATATTGTGAATATAATTGTAATCTCTGCGGTAAAGTATGTCCTACGGGAGCAATTCATGCCTTAGATTTGAAAAAACGTCAGGAATTGAGAATTGGAACTGCTTATTTTAACAAAACCCGTTGTATCCCCTGGTATTATGGTGAGAATTGTATGGTGTGTGAAGAACACTGTCCTCTGCCTGATAAGGCAATTAAGTTTGTAACCAGAGAAGTAATCAGAATAGACGGAGAAAAAGAGGAAGTAAAACTTCCCTATGTTGATGAGAGTTTATGTATTGGTTGTGGTATTTGTGTTAAAACCTGTCCTTTGAAAGGAGAAAAAGGTATTTATCTTACCAACGCAAATGAAGAGCGGTTTTATACCTAGTGTTAATTGCGTGATAAGTTGGTAAATTTTTATAATTATTAAAAAAAACGGAGGAAAGTATGAAAAAGTACAGTATGATTATTTGGTTATTGATTTTAGTTTTGCTTATGTCAATGAGTACTGCTCAAGCACAAATTGGATTTAGGAAAGGTATTAAAGTTGGCTCAAATTGGGCTACTATAAGTAATGTTGATTTGGATAAGGTTGAATCCTTAAATGCGTTGACTTTTGGATTTAGTCTGGAATTAAAAGTATTAAATCTTCTTGCTGTTCAAGGTGATTTTTTATATTCACCCAAAGGTGTAACTGTTGCTGGTGAAGATACAAAATTAAATTATTTTTCAATTCCGGTAGTATTGAAAAAAAGTTTTTTCCCGGTAGGCATTCATCCTTACCTTTTAGCCGGCCCAGAATTCAGTTTTCTTCTCTCAGCCAAAGCAGGTGGGGAAAATATAAAAAAACAGGTAAAATCCAGTGATACAGGTATTGTGATTGGAGGAGGAATAGAATTTTCACTTTTGGGAAAAAGTGCCTATGCTGAAGGACGGTATTCGTTTGGATTAAGTGAAATTATTGAAAGTGATGTATCCCTAATCGAAGGGGCAAAAAATAAAGTAGCCCAAATTTATTTTGGCATATTATTTTAAGTAATCTTAGCCGCTGTCTGCAGATTAATTTTTTTGTGCCTTGGCAGGCAGCGGTCATTTTAAAATATTTAATGATTTTTTATTCGATTATTGTAAAGAAAGTAATTATTTGATGCTTGGATTTACATCTGAACTATGTTTAAACAATTGTTCCGTTTTATACTTGGAAAATTGTTTCCCCTTATAAATATGTATCCATAATAACCTAATTATCATATTACCTTTTCATTCTGCTTACTTCCCTCTTTTCTTCCTAAATTCCATATTCCCTACTTTCACCCCTAATCACTAATTACTCTTTAGTAGGAATCATATTTTCATTTTTCTTTTTTATTTTACCCAATCCGGCAACTTAGTCAAGGTGATCCGAAATATCGGAACTGCCAGTAAATATATAATGACTGTGGTAATAATAATGCCCAAAATGTTCATGCCGAAACCGGTTTTTGCCATTTGAGGAAGTTTGATATACCCTGAACTGAAAATTACTGCATTGGGTGGAGTTGCTACCGGCAGCATAAATGCCAGGGAAGCAGCAATTGTACAAGCAATCATTAACAGGTAAGGATGGACCTCTAATGCTATAGAAGATGCAGCTAAAACAGGTAGAAAGATGCTGGCTGTGGCTGTGTTAGAGGTAATTTCAGTTAAAAAATCAATCGTCCCAATAACCATTATAAGTGCAATAATTATAGGAACTTTTTCCAGAACTTTCATATGGGATCCTATCCACTGTGCCAGTCCGCTGGTTTGAAATTCATAAGCAAGTGCTAACCCACCTCCGAAAAGAAGAAGAATTCCCCAGGGTATTTTTACCGCACTTTCCCAATCCAAAAGAAATTCACCCTTACTAAAATTTACTGGAATTATAAACAACAGAATGGCTGCCATCATGGCTACAGTACTATCATGTACTGATTCTTGAATACCTAAAAGGTTGGACCAGCCCGGGATAATAAATGAACCAATTATGATATTTGAACGAAATATCCAACCCAGAGCAGTAAGGGTAAAAACTAATAATACAAATTTTTCCCCTCTTTTCATACTTCCCAGTTCTTTTAATTTGGCTTGAATAATGGTTTTACCACCCGGAAGTGATTTGATTTTTACTGGATGAGCAATTCTGGTAAGATAAAACCAGGTAAGAGGAATAAAGATAAGTACAAGTGGAAATCCTACTACCAACCATTGTAAAAAACTGATTTCCGGAGCATCAGGAAATAGTTTTTGTATCTGGGAAACAAAAATAATATTGGGGGGGGTTCCAATAAGAGTACCTATGCCTCCGATATTAGCGGCATAGGCAATTCCTAATAACAAGACTATACCAAAAGAATTAGATACCTGTTTATTCTTAATCGAGTTATCAGTTAGTGAATCAGCATGTTTAGCCACGGCTATGGCTATGGGGAGCATCATCAGGGTGGTGGCAGTATTTGAGATCCACATAGATAGAAAAGCTGTAACAGCCATCATACCGAATATGATTTTTCTCGGACTGGTACCTAAGATAGTAATGGATCTTAAGGCTATCCTTTTATGAAGTCCCCATTTTTCAATGGCACAAGCCAGGAAAAATCCACCCATAAAAAGGAAAATGTTACGGTTTCCATATTGGCTTGCTATTGATAGGGCTGTATTTACTTTAAGTAAAGGAAAAAGAATAAGAGGAAGAAGAGCAGTGGCAGCTATGGGCAGGGCTTCAGTAATCCACCAAAAAGCCATAAGAATAGTAACAGCCAAAGTTTTATGTGCTTCCGGGGTCATTTCTCCCGGTGTAGGTAATAAAAGTATTATTAAAAAAAGGGGAAATCCAATCAATAGACCAATTTTTTGACGAAGTGAAAACATTTTATTTTCCCTTTATATAAAAAAAGTGATTTTCTACCTTCCCGGTATATAAACTTTTATTCTCAATAAATTTAAAACAACTGCTAAGATTAAACAGGTCCAGAAATAATAGTAATCTCTTTTGTATATTGTAGATTCAGATTATAAAGAATTGCCTTATAAATTTAAGTAATCTCCTTATTTATCCCTATATATTAAGGTTAAATAAACAATACAAAGGTAATAATTTTGATATTTATATGCAAATTTTTTCAACTTCTGAAAAAGGAAATCAGGATCACATTTTTTTTTAAAAAATTTGCTTTTTTTGCTACAATTTACTATATTTTATAGCAATAGAAACAATTCATTTTATTTTTTTTAAGTTTCATTGCCTCTTAAATACCATTAACATGGTAAAAAAATTTAAGTTTTATCTATAAATGATTAAAATCACCAAGGGTGGTTTGCCATAAAAGAAGGACAGTGGGTTAAAAGTAATTCTACTTTTTGATACCAGTAGTATGTTTATATATATGATTATACGTTTGTTATGAGAGGAGGTGACGATGAAGAAAAATTATTTAAAAATTGGTAAAAATCTTAAATCCAAAATATATAAATCATATGGATTGAAAAATTTTAAAAACATTCCCCAGATTAATACTCTTTCGGAACAGGAACGGTTTAATATTGAGGTTGTAGGCCAGGTTTTACCGTTTAAAGTAAATAACTATGTAGTGGATGAATTAATAAACTGGGATGATTTGCCTAATGATCCAATTTTTCACTTGACCTTTCCCCAAAAAGAAATGTTAACACCACATCATTTCTGCAGGATAGCGAATTTAATAAAAAATGATTCCAGCAGAGAAGAAATCGATAGGGTTGTAAATGAAATACGTTATCAGTTAAATCCACATCCAGCTGATCAATTAAAAAATGTTCCCATGTTACAGGATAAAAAGTTAATGGGGATACAGCATAAATACAGGGAAACATTGTTATTTTTCCCCAGTGCCGGACAAACCTGTCATGCTTTTTGTACATTTTGTTTCAGGTGGCCTCAATTTACGGGTATGAATCTTATTAAATTTGCCATGAGGGAAGCAAAATTATTAGTTGACTATTTACAACAACATGAAGAAGTTACCGATGTATTATTCACTGGTGGTGATCCCCTGGTAATGAAGGCGGATAAACTTGCTGTTTATATAAAACCTATTGTTGAAAAAGTACCTTCAGTTAAAAATATTCGTATTGGTTCAAAAGTATTAGCATATTGGCCCTATAGATTTTTAACCGATCATGATGCAAATGAATTACTTGATTTATTTAAATATGTAAAAAGTAAAGGTAAACATTTAACTCTTATGGCTCATTTTAGTCATCCCAATGAATTAAGTACTAATGTTGTTGTAGAAGCCATAGATAAGATAAGGAGTACAGGAGTCAATATCCGTACCCAATCTCCGATTATGCGTCATATCAATGATAATGAAGGAATATGGTCCACTATGTGGAAGGAACAGGTTAATTTAGGATTAATTCCTTATTATATGTTTATTGCCAGAAATACAGGAGCACAGCATTATTTCAGTATCCCCCTGGTGGAATCATGGAAAATTTATAGAGAAGCATATAAAAGAGTTAGTGGGATATGCCGAACAGTAAGAGGACCCTGTATGTCAACTAAATATGGGAAAATTCAAATTTTAGGTGAAGTGGATGTTTTAGGAGATAGAGTTATAGGGTTGAGATTTATTCAGGGGAAAAATCCTGATTGGGTGGATCGTTTATTTTTTGCTCAGTTTAATGAAGATGCTATCTGGCTTAATGATCTTTCCCCAGCCTTCTTTGAACAGAAATTCTTTTTTGAAACCCAGGAAGAAGGTATTAAACGTTTTGATTTTGATTACAGAGATATAGCTTAATTTTAATGTCAATTTTATTTAATGAATTCCTACTTTTAGGATGAAATCCTATTAGTAGGGATTTTTTTTTATTAAGAAATGTAAAATATTAATTCTAGTAGAATAAGTTTTTAGAAAAATAATTAAATCAATAAAGGTTATGGTTATCATTAAAACCTGAATAATTTAAACATTGGTTTATTTCTTGCAGCATTTCAGTTTATTCATTACTCATATGAATAGTAATTAAAATTGAACATAAAATTTTAAAAAAATACAAATATTGACATAATTATGTTTTTTCTCTGTTAAACAGTGAGGAAATTATGAGAAAGAAATCAGCTGAATTTTTTGATATTAAAACCGAATCTTTCTTTAATATTGCAGGAGTCATGTTTATAGTACTTGATAAACAGGGGAGGATTCGTCATATCAACAAGAAAGGATGTAAAATTTTAGAATATCCTGAAAAGGATATTCTAGGGAAAATTTGGTTCAATTATTTTCTACCCCGACAATATAGAGAAGAAGTTAAAAAGGTCTATAATCAATTAATAACTGGAAAAATTAAGCCAGCTGAATATTATGAGAACCCAGTTCTCACCAAAAGTGGGAAGGAAAAAATTATAGCCTGGCATAATGCCATCTTACGGGATAAAGAAAAAAACATAATCGGTACTTTGAGTTCTGGGGAAGATATCACAGAGAAGAAAAAATCAGGAGAGAAAATCAATTATCTGACCCAGGTGCTTAGGGCAGTGCGTAATGTGAATCAGTTTATTACCAGAGAAAAAGATAAGAATAAACTTATTAATCGAGCCTGTAAACTTCTTACAGAAACCCGAGGATTTGAAAAAGCCTGGATAATAGTTTTGGATGAAAATAACAAGCCTACACTGTCTGCAGAAATAGGTATGGGGAAGAAATTTACTGAATTTATAACTCAAATGAGAAAAGGGAGAATATATAGGTGTTGTAGTCATGCTTTAGAAAAAAGTGAAGTTATCTTAATTGATAATACTAAGAAAGATTGCAGGCAGTGTCCTATTTTTGAGCAGACAAAAAATAAAAAAGCTATGATAGTGCGTTTAGAATATAAAGGAAAAATTTATGGTCTTTTATCTGTAATTCTTCCTGCTCATTTTGCGGTTGATGAAGAGGGACAGGGATTATTCAGTGAAGTTGCCAGTGATATTAGTTTTGCAATATATAGTATTGAAGTAGAAAAGCAACAGGAAGAAGTAATTAAATTACTAAAAAAATCACAGGAGATTGCTCATATAGGCAGCTGGTGTTTTGATTTAAAAAATAATCACCTCACTTGGTCGGATGAGGTATTCAGGATTTTTGGATTAGATCCCCAGAAGTTTGAACCAAGCTATAAAAATTTTTTGGCAGCAGTTCATCCTGAGGATAGAGAAAAAGTTGATCAAGCTTACAATAAATCAGTAAAAAACAAACAACCCTACAGTATAGAACATCGCATTTTACGTCCGGATGATACTGTCCGTATTGTCCAGGAAAAATGTGAACATATTGCGGATAGATCAGGAAAAATTTGTATATCGATGGGTATGGTTCATGATATTACTGAACGTACGGATGTAGAAAAAGATTTACAGCAAAGCGATGAGAAATACCAACTACTAGTTGAAAATGTTCCCTCTGTTTTATGGAAAACCAGTGAGAAAGGCATAACTGTTTTTATTAGTTCAAATATAAAGGAAGTATATGGCTATACACCTAAAGAAATTTATAAAGCAGGTTATAAATATTGGTTTGAAAGAGTTCACCAGGACGATATAGAAAAAGTAAAAAAAAGATTCAAGCAATTATTTACTAAAGGAAAGAAGTATAATGTTGAATACAGAATTAAACGAAAAGATGGCAAGTGGATATGGATACATGATTTAGCTGATGTTGTGCTAAAAGAGAATGAAGAAAGGTATGCATATGGTGTGTTCACTGATATTACCGGTCGTAAAAGGGCTGAGAATGCCTTAAGGGAAAGTGAAGAAAGGTTTAGAAAATCGATAATGAAAGCACCTTTTCCTGTGATGGTACATGCAGAAGACGGAGAGGTTATTCTGGTTAATAAGGTATGGGAAACTATAAGCGGGTATAGATTAAAGGAAATGCCTACAGTTTCTAATTGGACTGAAAAAGTTTATGGGCAAGAAAAGAAAAAAGTAAAAAAAGATATTGAAAAATTGTATAAGCAAAATAAAAAGGTTTATGAGGGAGAATATACTATAAAAACCAAAGGTGGGAAGAATCTGGTATGGCATTTTAGCTCTTCTCCCCTGGATCGGGATGAAAAGGGGAGAAAATTATTTTTAAGTATGGCTCATGATATTACCGAACAAAAGAAAACAGAAGAAAGACGAAAGCAGATACTCCGGGAATTAAATTTTATTAATACAACTATTATCAAGATCAGTCGTATGCAAAGTATTAATAAAATATGTGAATATATTGGAAATGTAATACGTAAGCTTAATCCAAATTCATACGTTGCTGTCTCTCTTTATGACCCCGAAGTGAAGGCAGTAACCATTAGAACCTTAGTAGGTTTTGAAGAGTATATTGATCGTTTATTTGACATGACTGGTAAGGATCTGATTTCAATAGCTTTCCATCCGGGTGAGATGGATTCAATTGTCAATCTTTATACCTCAGGAAAACTGGAAAATATCCCTGGAGGGCTCTATGTTTTAATGGAAGAAAAAATACCCAAGGTTATATGTCGTGCTGCCGAGAAACTTTTAGGAATTGATAAATGTTATACAGTTGGATTTGCCTTAAAAGATAAACCCTATGGAGGAATAACCATCCTTACTGCTAGGGGACAAGATATCTGTTATAAATCAGCCATTGAAACTATAACCAGCCATTTATCTGAAATATTACATCGCAGACAAATTGAACGTGCTTTAGAAGTTAGTGAAGAACGATTCCGTTTGGCTGCAGAGGCTGTTAGTGATATGGTTTATGAGTGGGATCTTAAAACTGATACTTTGAACTGGTTTGGCAGTTTGGAAAAAACCTTAGGGTATAAAGAAGGAGAAATTAAATATACATTACAGGGTTTGTTTGAACTTATTCATCCTACCGAAAGGGAGAAGATAAGGAAAGCAGTAGATAAGTATAGAACATCTTTTATCCCGGGTAAAGATGAATACCGAATCAGAAAGAAAGATGGTTCTTGGCGATACTGGGTAGACCAAGGTGTTCCCTTGTTAAATGATGAAGGACGACCATGTAAAAGGATTGGTGCTTGTGTAGATATAACTGATCAGCAAAAAGCAAAAGAACAGATTAAAAAGGATTTGAAAGAGAAAGAAGTACTTCTTAAGGAAATACATCATAGGGTAAAAAATAATCTTAATGTAATTGTTAGTTTACTTAATCTCCAGAGTAATCAAATAGAGAATAAAAAACAAGCCCTTACTGCTTTTAATGAAACCAAAGATCGAGTCTATTCTATGGCACTTGTTCATGATCAGCTTTATAAATCGGATAGTTTTTCCCATATTAATATGAATAATTATATACGAACAATGGTAAGGGGATTGTTATCCAGTTTTTCCAAAAGTAAAAAAATAACTCTGGATATGAATGTTAAAGATATTTTCTTGGATATTAATAAAGCTATTCCCTGCGGTTTGCTGTTGAATGAAATTATTACTAATGCCTTAAAGCATGCCTTTCCAAATCGTATTACAGGGAAAATATCTATTGAATTCAGTATGAAAGACCATACATATGAACTTCGGGTAAAGGATAATGGTATTGGTATTCCTGAGAATATTGATATAGATGAAGTAAAAACACTGGGATTGAAATTAATCAATTTACTTACCGAACAAATTGAGGGGAAGTTAGAAATTAAAAGAAAATATGGAACTCAATTTACGGTTATTTTTTCAGAAAATGCTGAGTAGTGTAGGTATGATTAATTTTTGTATATACTTTTTGAAATTTATTTAGTCAGCCCTGAAAAAAGGATTTCCTCAAAAGAGACACAGTTACTTCAAGTGGTTGTGAGGAGGGCAGGAGGGTAGCAGAATGATTCCGGTTATTTTAATTGATACAAAAGGTACAGGATATTGGATATGATCATTACATCTGGTTTTATATGCCTTCGCCAAAATATGTACTTTATTTTAGTTTATATTTTATTAAAGAAAGTCCTTATTTTTTCCCATATTGCAATCAGTTTATTTATAACTTTGGTTAAAAATGATATTATTATTTTTGATTGTGAGACTGATTGGAATAATTGTTTATAAAATATGTTACTAATAACAATATTTTTTATTTCTTCGATTTTGTAGCTATCTTCCGGTCTTGTTTTAATGGAAATGGTAGATAGTTGAGATACTACCTTATAAGTATCTCCTTGTATCCACAGAATGTTTATTTTTTCCTTAATCAGAATTTGGACTGCAATTGGGGATGGTTGGTGTTTACCGGTAAAAAGAATAGTATGGATTTTGGTGTTTTCATTTTCAAAGAAATTTTTTAAATTAGGAATAGTAAAAATCATGTCTAATCTAAGAGAAGGTAAAATTAACAAAATATTACCTCGCATATTTTTTATATATTCGATGAATTCCTCAAGATTAGTTGCACCAATGGCAAAAGAGTCAATAACTGTTTTTCGTCCATTTGTTTCGTAAATAATTTTGGGATTTAACTCATTGATAATTTGACCCAGAGTGGGATGACTTAAAATGGGAGAATAGGGTATAATTCCCAGAAATTTAATTTTGTGAATTTTACAATAATTACGAATAGCTTTTTTAATTTTCTCAGATTTTTCCGGTATTACTTTATTAACCATTACTCCAATAACCTTAACGCCATGATTAATAAAAAAAGATCGATTTAATTCCAGTTTGTCAATTGCACTTCCAATTCCTCCGTCTACCACTAATACAACATCTGCATCCAGAATTTTAGCTACTTTAGCGTTGGAAGTATCAAAAACGGAACCTACTCCTGCATGTCCGGTACCCTCAATAATCACATATTCTTTATTTTCTGAAATTTTCTGATATGCGTTTAGTATTTTTCGGGTATGGTTTGGTTTGACTATCTTGTTTAAGTAATTTTCTGTAAATCCTTTTTCAACCACGATTGGATTCATAAAGGGAGGACTGTCTGGAAACTGAAATATTTGTTTCATTAAAATTACATCTTCATCTATTTTTCCCCATTTTGAATGCAGCCAACGTTGTCCCACCGGTTTCATAAAGGCTACTTCCTTGTTATCTTGTATTAATAAATCCAGTAAAGCAAAAGAAATTGTAGATTTTCCCACGTCTTTCCCGGTTGCAGCAATGAATATATTTTTCATGAAATTTTCCTTATTATTAATTTGAGTAATACATATAAAAATAATTTTTGTTATTAAAAAATATATTTATGGATTAATGAAATTAACTTTAATAACTAAGGAATTCAATTCAAGGAGTAAGCAAGAGCTTGGGATGACAATATTTTAACCGTATCAATTATTAAAGGCAGTTCAGTACATCCCAGAATCAATCCCTGAGATCCCTTGGCATTTAAACCTTCGATAATATTAATAATTATCTTTCTGGATTCATTATTGATTATTTCTTTTCCCAGCTCATTTAAAATGATATCATGAATTATATCAATATAATTTTTGTCCGGGACCAGAGTTTTAATTCCAAATTTCCTTAATCTATCCCGGTAGAAAGAGTCAATCATGGTATATCGGGTACCAAGCAGGGTAACATTTTTTATTTTGGCATCAGTGATTTTTTCAGCCACGGCATCAATAATGTTTAATATGGGAAGGGGGGATCTGTTCTCAATCTTATCAAATACTTTATGCATGGTATTAGCTGCTATGATACAGAAATCAGCCCCAGCTTTATTAAGTGAATGGGTAATTTTAAGCAGTTCCTCGGCAATAGAGTCCCAATTATCCTTTTTCATTCCATCGATGTAATTTTGAAAAGACACGCTGTAAATTATTATTTTCGGAAAGGCATAATCATTAAATTTTTTCTGATATATGTCTATAATGTTATTATAAATCAGAGCAGTGGATTTTGGGGTCATACCACCAATTATACCGATTGTCTTTTTCATTAGTATCTCCATTTTTTAAATAAATATATATTTAAAGACCTAAATTATTAGGATGGTTGAATAGAAAATATTGTTTTATAAAATAAAAAAATTTTGCATAATAACAAAATCTTTATATCTTTACTATGATAAATTCTACTGGTGTCTTATTGGCGCCCGTAGCTCAATTGGATAGAGCGTAGGCCTCCGGAGCCTGAGGTTTTGGGTTCAAATCCCAACGGGCGTACAACTGATTTTCATTTAAATCTTTACGCTACTTTACGGGAAAGAACAGGTTTTTATTATTTCTATACTTATATAGAATCCAATAAGGAATAAATATGGGTAAAAAATCATTATTTATGATATCATTTTTAATATTGGGATTGTTATTTTGCTGTGGAAGAGAGAATTGTGATTATAAAAAAGTTAAAAAAGAGATGCAAAATTTTCAGCTTAATCGAGATATTGCCTATAATTTATCTTATTTAGCCCTCAGTTGCCTACAAAAAGAATATCCCAATAAACCAGGTCATGTGATAAATAGTGCTGAGGATATACATCTTCCCAGTGAAATGCATCCAGCCTTTTACGGATGTTTTGACTGGCATTCTGCTGTACATGGCCACTGGATGCTGGTAAAACTGTTAAAAATGTTTCCTGACATTGAAAATGTTAATCAAATCAGGAAGGTATTGGATATAAATTTGACAGCCAAAAATATTAATAAGGAGGTTTTCTATTTTCAGCAGGAAAATCGTAAATCTTTTGAAAGGACTTATGGGTGGTCTTGGTTGCTAAAACTCTTTTCAGAATTACAGACCTGGAATGATCCCCAGGGACAAAAGTGGAAAGAAAATTTATTACCATTGGCAAGATTGATTAGTAAAAGATATTGTGATTTCTTTCCAAAACAGACCTATCCCATTCGACGGGGTGTTCATGCTAATTCTGCTTTTGGATTAGGTTTTGCACTTGATTATGCCAGAATTAGTCAAGATAAAAGACTGGAAGATCTTTTAATCAAGATAACAAAAAAATATTATTTTCTTGATAAAAATTATCCTGTAAGCTGGGAACCAGGTGGAGATGATTTTCTCTCACCTTCTTTGATAGAAGCGGATCTTATGAGAAGAGTGCTTACCAAGGATCAGTTTTTGAAATGGTTTGATCTGTTTCTACCTCAAATCCCAGAAAATATATTAAAGCCTGTAACTGTTTCCGATCGTTCCGATCCCAAAATTGTGCATCTGGATGGATTGAATTTAAGTAGGGCTTGGTGTATGTTTGGTATTGCATCTGTATTGCCAGACGAGGATCCTAAAAAAACAACCTTAATCAAAGCAGGACTTGCACATCTTAAAACTGGATCCTTGAATATTTTAAGTGGAAATTACGAGGGAGAACATTGGTTAGCAAGTTTTGCAGTTCATGCTTATTCTTCTTTATCAAATTTAAAAGAAAATTAATTAATTCTTTTATGGCTGGGTATGGTGCAGTCAATATCGCCGAATTCTAATATCAGATATGTACCTTGTGAAGGACACACAGGAATTTCTTCATTATCAATATAGGGGATCAAGTCCTCCAACTCTTCAGCATAATCACCTTCACCTTCATGCATATATAAGTCGACATAATATAAATTCTGGGCCTGTACGAGTCCCAATTGGTTTGCTTTACAGGCTGAGGCATTAATTTGTTCCTGCAGATTGATGAAATAAGCATTAATTGAGGTTAGCAGTATTATCATAATGATTAACACTATAATCAGTTCAATAAAGGAAAATCCGCTTTCTTCAGATAACATACCGGTCCCTTAACACTTCATCTTGAAATTCACTGTTTAAATATTGCAATTTTTTTGTTCTATTGCAATAATATTTTGTTTATGCAATAATTAGACCATTTTTTAATTTAGATTTTTCTTGTAATTGAAACCTATCAATTATATATTATTAGAACAACAGAATAAGAAAACATGAGGAGGCTACATGGTTGACAATACAGTGGAATTATGTAGAATTGATAAGGAGGATCGTACTATATGGGAAAGAATTTTATCCCGGATCATGTTATTTTTTGAGGATGTAATTAAGGTTCCAATATTTAAATGTCATCATTGCGGTGAATGTCTGTTAAGTCATACCGGTTTTGTCTGTTCTCAGCGCTGTCCTAAACGATTAAGAAATGGGCCCTGTGGAGGAACCAGAGAAGGTGGATATTGTGAAGTTTATCCGGAGAGAAAATGTATCTGGTATCTTGTTTATAAGCGATCAAAATTATTGGGAAGAATGCCTTTTTTGTATAGAATTGAATCTATACATAACTGGAAACTGGAAAAGACCTCAGCTTGGTTAAATGTATTTACTAAACGAATTAAACCCCCTACATTTTTCATGAATAAAAGGAACAATTATAATGACTTTACATGAGAAGATTAATACAGGAAAATTTATTGTAACTGCGGAATTAGGCCCGCCTCAGAGTGCTAACGGAAATATAATCAGAAAGAAAGCAAAGTATTTTCAGTATAATGTTGATGCCGTGAACATTACAGATAATCAGACTGCAATTGTCAGACTTTCCAGTATAGCCTCTGCGGTTATTGCTATTCAGGAAGGTTTGGAACCGATAATCCAGATGACCTGCAGAGATCGTAATCGTATAGCTATTCAAAGTGATTTGTTGGGGGCTGCAGCCTGTGGCATTAATAATGTCTTATGTTTGACTGGCGACTTTCAAAAATTTGGAAATCACCCGGAGGCAAAACCAGTATTTGATTTGGATTCCATACAACTGGTAGCAACAGTTGATCGTATGAATAAAGGGAGATTTATTTCCGGAGGATCGATAAAAACCCCACCGGATTTTTTAGTAGGAGCGGCAGCAAATCCTTTTGCTCCGCCTATGGCAATGAGGATTTTACGGCTAGGAAAGAAAATTAAAGCTGGTGCCCGATTTATCCAAACTCAACCGGTTTTTGATATTGTTATTTTTAAGGAATGGATGCAACAAGTGAGAGAAAAAGGGTTGCATGAAAAAGCAGCAATTCTGGCCGGAGTAATGCCGGTTAAATCGGAAACAGCTTTGGAAAACATGAAAAGGGATGTTCCCGGAATGGTAATACCGGAAAAATTAATAAATCGAATGAAAAATGCCGGAGGAAAAGAAGAAAAACAATCAGAAGGAGTTAAAATTGCCAGCGAAATAATTCAAGAGATACGAGAGATATCCGGTATAAGGGGAATACATCTTATGCCCCTTATGTGGGAAAAAATAACCCCATTGGTATTAGAAGAATCCGGCTTGAAAGGTTAACTATTGGTAAGTAAAAAGTATATTAATGAGTTTTTACCATAATAAAATTAAAAAAATAAATCTTTAAGGGATAATAAAAATATGCAGAAAATCTTCTACATCATGGAGTAGTATTTTAAAATACAGCAAAGGGTATGATGAATTTATAAAAAGTATCTCAACGTAATTATTTCGATTTAACGTTTAGTAATTAAAAGCAAAATATTGAAATATAATTTTTATTGATCATTATTATTGCATTTTTTGCATTATTTTATTACTTTTTTTTAGTAAAATATTATTGCGAGGGGATTATGGCAATTAAACCCATTGTTATTGAAAACTTAACCAAAGTGTATAAAGGTGGTCTGGAAGCCAAGGATGTTCTTGCTCTAAAAGATTTAAATTGTACCATAGAGGAAGGGGAAGTATTTGCCTTCATCGGACCAAACGGTGCAGGTAAAACAACCACTATCAAATTAATAACCAGATTGATATTTCCCACCAAGGGAAAAATTTTTATTTTTGGCCAAGAAAACACTTCTCATTTATCTATGAAGCGAGTAGGATATTTACCTGAACATCCGAATATCTATGGTTATTTAAAGGGACGAGAGTTTTTACACTTTGTTGCCAGATTATTCAAGCAAGATTCTAAAGAACAAAAATCCAAGATTTCAGCCTTAATAGATCTGGTTGGATTAGATGATAATGCTGATAAATTAATTAAAAAATATTCCCGGGGAATGGTTCAGAGATTAGCTTTAGCCCAGGCTCTAATTAATGATCCGGATATTTTAATTTTAGACGAACCTATGTCCGGATTAGATCCGGTAGGGAGAAGAGATTTCAGAAATTTAATTATGAGATTGAAGAAGGAGGGAAAAACTATCTTTTTCAGCTCTCATATTCTTTCCGATGCTGAGATGATTGCTGACAGGGTCGCTATGATAAACAAAGGCCAATTGATCAAGACTGATATGCTTGATGAAATAATCTATAAGCAGACATCTTCAGTTGAGCTTACCTTCTCTTTAGCAAGTGATAAACTTTCTGAGATTCATATAAATCAAGATGAAATCATTAAAAACGGTGATACCTTCTTGGTTACTGTATCCAATAAACAGGAAGTAAAAGAATTAGTAACCAGGGTTATCAATCTTAAGGGTGAAATTGTTTCAATTATTCCTCATCGGGATCGCCTTGAAGACATATTTATTAAAGAGTTAGGGAGGGAATAACATGCGTATTTGGGCTGTGGCCATTAATACCTTCAAGGAAACTCTTCGTAATAAAGTATTATTGAATATACTTATTTTTGCCATATTTCTTATTTTATTTTCATTTATTGTCGGTGACTGGTCAATAGGGCATCAGATAAAAGTAATCAAGGATATAGGACTTTCGGCTATGTCAATATTTGGTTTATTGATAGCAATTTTTATTGGTATTCAACTAGTCATTCAGGAACTGAAAGAAAAAACAATTTATTTGATTGCTTCCAAACCGATAAAAAGATGGGAAATTGTTATTGGTAAATATTGGGGTTTAAGTATAACACTTCTTATAAATATTTTATTTATGAGTATTGCTTTATGGTGCATTAGTTATATCATGGAAGGATATATTGATTTTTCACTTATTCCTGCAGTAATTCTTATCTACATTGAGATTCTTTTAATTATTGCTTTCGCTCTTCTTTTCTCATCCTTTACTTCTCCCACCCTGAGTGCGATTTATACCTTCGTTATTTTTATTGTAGGGCATATTTCTCCCTTTTTAAGAGATTATGTAGTAATTTATCCTGATAAAGGATTCCATTGGTTGCTTAAAATAATTTATTATGTGCTACCTAATCTTGAAAATTTAAATTTGAAAATAGCTGTAGTGGAGAAACTTGGGATGCCTCCTCATTTTTTAATTTTTGGTATTTTGTATGGATTATTATATATAAGTCTAATATTAATAATAACTTGTTTTATATTCAATAGAAAAGATTTTAAATAGTAATCATGAATAATATTTTGAAGAAAATTATTTTATTAGTAATTTGCCTTTTGCTGGTATTTAGCATATTTAGCATACAAAAATATTTTGACACCTATAAAGAAATAAAGTTTCTTGATTTAAATCCGGTTTTTTTGCCGGATGGTGAAATTTTAAAATGGTTGAGTATGGGATTTAGAGGAGTAACAGCTGATTATTTATGGATCAGGAGTGTTTTGTATTATGGGAGAAGAACCATTGATCATGATAATGCTTATTACAGATATGCACTCAAAACCGGACAGGATATTTATCCCAGTACAGAAGTAGCAGATTCAACTTTTACAAATAATCAGGATACCAGGTTAAAAACAAGTGAAAATGATTCACTGTGGAATATAACAGAAGAAATAAGCAAAAAAGTAGTTCGGGGAAATAAGCGAAGTGAGAACGTATTATATATTTACCCCTTACTGGATAGAGTAACTACCATAGATCCTCATTTTGAGTTTCCTTACATTTTCGGAGGAGTATATTTATTATTAGATACATTTGAGATTGATAAAGCATATAATCTGTTAAAAAAAGGACTTGCGGCAAATAAAGATTCATGGAAGTTTCCTTTTTATTTAGGTTGGATTGAGTGGATGTATAAAAAAAATCCAGCCAAATCTGTTGAATTTATTTTACAAGCTGTTGATAAAGAGGGGTGTCCCCGTTATGTTAAAAATATGTTATCCTGGTTAATGCGGTACATAAAATATGAACAAATTGATCATAATACGATTACCAAATCATATTTACGTTCTCTGGCCCAATCCACAGAAAATGAAAAATTGAAAAAAAGAATAATTAATTATTTACAGCAAATGGATGCTAATTAGTCATCTTTTGTAATCTCTACTTGGATCTATATCTACTTTAATATAAATTTAAAAAATTTCTTTAATTAATTATTTAATGATGTAGTAGAAACTGTAAGGAAGTCAAACCTGATGAAAATTATTAATAATGTAACTATTAAGTGTATTATACCGTATACCATGGTAAAAATGAGGTGCAATTATGGCTGAGAAAAAAAATAATGAGAACTTATGGATTAATCTATGCCATATTACTGCTTTGTCCATATTTATAGGTATACCTTTTGGGAATATATTAGGACCACTTATAATATGGGCAATCAAAAAGGACGAATTTCCTTCTGTGGATAAAGAAGGTAAAAAATCATTAAATTTTCAAATATCCATGACTCTATATTTTATCATTTCTATGATTCTCATCGTAGTTTTTATAGGTTTTATTCTTCTTCCTTTGATTGTTATTGTGGATGTTGTTTTGGTGGTGGTCGCTATTGTTAAAATAAATAATAATGAGGAATATAACTATCCTTTTACTATTAAGTTTATTAGTTGAAGTTACTTCCTATAAGTCATCTATTTACAGTAATGATGTTAAGGATATTATTGATTTGAGATATATTATTTTGCAAATCAGAAAACATTTGTTATAATAATTGATAGAATTAAGAGGAGATATGGATCGTGAGTGATAATAAGAATAAATCATGGGAAGAAATATTACAGGAAAAACTTGAAGGATTAGAAAAGAAAATAGAGGATATTGGTCAAAAAATTGATAAAGAAGGAAGAAAATTTTCTAAAGACATTGAGCAAAAAGCAAATAGTGTATCCAAAAGAATTAGGAAACATAAACCAAAACATTCCTTTATTTGGGGAGTGATTTTTATATGTTTGGGTGTGCTTTGGTTGGGGGAGAGTTTGGATTGGTTTTATGATTTACCCTTATTTCCTATTATAATGATAATTATTGGTATATTGCTTATTGTGAAAGATACCGAAAGAGATAGAGAGGTGACTTCAACGGAACAAGAAAAAGTAAAACAGGAGTAGCATTTGTCTTTTTATAAGGCAAATATTCTTCTGGTTAATCCCTGGATTATTGATTTTGCCGCCTATGATTTCTGGATCAAACCCCTTGGTTTTCTTATTATTGCTAATATTCTTCGGGAAAATAATTATCAGGTAACTCTTCTTGATTGTTTGGATCGTAATTCTAATTTATTATCTAATCTCAATAGAAACAAGAGATTAAAAAGAGATGGAACCGGGCATTTTTTAAAAACAAATATTGAAAAACCTGCTTCCCTAAAATGGGTACCTCGCTATTACAGCAGATATGGCTTACCCTATACCTTAGTTCGCAATCAGATAAAAAATTTAAATTCTCCTGATGTTATTTTAGTTTCTTCTTCCATGACCTACTGGTATCCTGGTGTTATACAAATTATAGAACTGTTAAAAAGTATCTTTCCTAAGATTCCAGTGGTTCTGGGAGGAATTTATGTAACCTTGTGTTATGAACATGCTCAAAAAGTATCCGGAGCTGATTATGTTATATCAGGTGAAGGTGAAGTCGAAACTTTAAAAATAGTGGATCAGTTAACCGGAAATTCCTCCGCTTGGGAAAAATATAAAGGTTTGGATGACTATCCTATTCCTGCTTATGATTTGTATACTTCTCTTGAGAGTGTGGCTTTATTGAGTTCAAGAGGGTGTCCTTTTAATTGTCCGGTATGTGCTTCCAATATTCTTTCCGGTAAATATCGTAGGAGAAGTATTAACAAAATTATTCAGGAAATTATATATTTAAATTGTGAACTGAGAGTCGTTGAATTTGCCTTTTATGATGATGCTCTTCTTTATAAAAAAGATGAGCATATTATTCCCTTATTACAGGAAATAATTGATAAAAATTTAAATATTCATTTTCACATTCCCAATGGTATACAAACTCGTGAGGTTGACAGATCCGTTGCCAGTTTAATGAAAACTGCCGGATTCAAAAAAATTAATTTAAGTTATGAATCGGTAAATATAAAAAGGCAAAAAGAATTATGTTCTAAAGTAACTAATGACGATTTATGTACGGCTATAGATAATTTAATAAAAGCCGGATTTAAAAATAAAGATATCAGTGCCTATATTTTAATGGGGCTCCCACATCAAGATTTTCATGAAATAATTGATAGTATGCTATTTGTGTATGAACAGGATATCAAGGTTTCCTTGGCATCGTATTCACCTATACCAGGTACAAAATACTGGTATGAGTCCATCAAGATTGGTTTATTATCTGAAACCAACGATCCTATTTTAACTAATAATTCCATTTTTCCCTTACATAAGCATAATTATAATAAATTTATTGCTTTACGTACCCTTACTAGCAGGGGAAATAAATTAGTAGCAGAAGGTAAAAGCCTTCAAAATGATCCAACTTTTTTAAATCAGTTAAGGAATGTTTCCCAATAAAACAGGAAACTGGTTTAGTAAATTTAGGGGATATTAATGATTCCTCTCTTACTTTAAGATAGAACAAGGAGAGGGAAGCAATCTTCTTAGTTTATATTGATTTTGGATTTTCCTCTCCGGCAGGAACCAGGTTTTTGTCTAGGTGATGCAATTTTCTTTTTAGAAATTTGAGTTTACAATTTTATGTATAATATCTTTAGAATCAGATATTTATCAATAATCATAAAAAGTGATTGACTTTCAAAGTGAAAGAAAAATATTCATTTTGAAAGTTTACCAAAAAAGAATTCATAATTTAGTAAAATTTATTTTATATATCCTCAATTCCTTAAATCAGGTAAATATTTCTCCCTAATATAAATAAAAGATTTACACTTATATTATATAATATTCATTTTTAATATTATTTTAATAATATGTTTAATAAGTATCTATTTTTTAATATCTTAAATATAATTAATTATTTAATTATTAGAAGGATAAAATTTTCCCTAACCTGTTCAATTTTATCTATTTACTCATTATATTGATAAATTTTACTTATTAAAATAATTGGAAATTTATTTAGTAAGGAATTGTTACATTTACGTAATAAATTGGTAAAAAATAAAGTTTGGCACACTATTTGATGATATGGGAGTGAAGGTAAAAAAAGTAAATGTAAAGAGATAATGAAAAATAAAAAATTGGAAGGAGGTGACAACTTTGAATTTAATGTATAACGAACTCATTAACAAGGAGGTAAAACCGATGAAGAAAAGATTTACTTATTTGGTTACTGCCGCATTATTACTAGTATGTTTTGCTGGCGGTGTTTTTGCCCAATCAGATAATCATGATGTAACCATCAGTATTCCCACAATTCGACTTCTGGGTGTATATGATGGCAGCGATGGTTCCAGCTTTTCAGGACAAACCCTGACCATTACCGTAGCTGACCCCTCTAATCCCGGAGATGCTATTACAGATCCATCTGACAATAGTTTATATTTACGCTATACTGTATTAACCGCATCTTCAACACCTCAAAAAATTACATCTCAAATTACGGCTGGTGATGCCGTGCCTGCTGCAATTGATCTTAATGTAACTGCTACCATCGGCGGTGACGGTGCCGGTGATCAGGGGACTGGCAGTACCCAGACACTTGACGGCGGAGCAGCTATGGATCTTATAACCAGTATTGAAAGTTGTTGGACCGGAGTTAATAATACCAGTGGTGCTAATCTGGATTATGTTGTAGATATTCCTGCTGATCCTAGTTCTTTGGAGACATCAAATACTACTCATACTATTACTTATACTATAGTTGATGAATAATTCTTATTAAGAAGAATACTGCAGCTAAAAAGGGGAAGTGTTTATGTTGATAAGTTTATGGATCAAATACTTCCCCTTTTTAAGATTGGGTGAATGTGTATGTATGAAAGTAGTAAAAAATTTTTATTAATTCTTCTTCTGTTATTGTTCTGTACAGGTGAGGTAAAATCGCAAATATTGACAACTCTTACCATAACCGGTGATTGGGATCTATATATAACCCAGGCAGATCTGCAAGGAGGAGCCGGAAGTAATTTAAATGGTACGTATACAAGTGATCCGGGAGATCCGGTACTAGTGGAAATTTATAGATTGTATTTATTCCCAGGATATAAAACCTGGAATTGGGCTGTTGATATACATAGACAAGATGTTGTCTGGCATACAGATTTATTAATAGATGCGAGAAGAACCGGAGACGGCACATGCAATCAAAGTAGTTATTCCATTTCCGGAGGGACAAGTTATATGAATATTACTACTACTGATACTGAATTTTTTTCAGGTCAGATAAGTGGAAATTTAGGATGGCTGGGCTCATTTTCGGTAACAGATATTCCCATACAATATCGCATCAGAGGTGTATCAGCAACTCTGCCTTCTCAAACCTATTCTACAACAATTTATTATACTATAAGAGATGAGTAAAATGAATAAAAAAATTTTTATAAAGCATATAATCTTTTGTTTCTTATTTGTAATTAATTCGGCGCTGTTTTCTCAAAGTCAGGTTGTCATTGCCGGAGAATTGACTTATGAACAAAATATTTTATCCGGGAATAGTGAGAGTGGTACCATTACTGTACGTAATATTGGACCGGATTCAGCCTTGGTAAGGGTATATCAGAGAGATTATGTATTTTATTATGATGGGACCTCAGATTATCCGGCACCAGGAACTATTGAACGGTCCAATGCAGCCTGGATAACCTATACACCCACCCGTTTTTACATTCCGGGTAATTCAGAGGTTACTGTAAACTATATTGTACAGGTACCTGTTATTGATACTTTATCGGGTACGTATTGGAGCATGTTATTGGTGGAACCGGCCAAAGAAATAGTACCGGAACAGAAGGAAGGGGTAACGGTTAATACTGTTATCCGGTACGGTATACAGATAGTTACCAATATCGGCAATACCGGAGAGAAAAATATTGAGTTTTTTGATGTGAATCTAATGAAGGATAACGAGAAAAGAATTTTATTGGTCGATATTAAGAATACAGGAGAACGGTTAGTGCGGCCATCTGTATGGGCGGAACTCTACGACTCTACCGGGGAAAAAATCGGTATTTTTGAAGCAGAAGTGGCCCGTACTTTTCCAGGGACTTCCATTAGAAAAAGAATGGATATCAGCGAAGTTGAGCCAGGAACCTATAAAACCATTATTATTGCCGACTGCGGAGAGGACGATTTATTTGGATTAGATTATACCTTAGAGATAAAGTAGAAAATGATCAGAACAGTTGCAAAATTTTTTCTTTTCTTTTTAATGGCTTTGCTTTCTTATTCCGAGCTTAGAGGGGAAAACTCAAATGAAATCGAAGTAAGACCGACCGGAGAAGAACTTATTGAAGCTGAACCCAAAAGTGTGGTTACTACTGCTTTTCGGGTAACTAATATCTCCAGTCCGGAACAAGAGTTTATAGCAGAATTAAAGCTTCCGGAGGGATGGAAAATAATTACCAGAGAGTTTCCGTTTTCCTTGTCCGAAAATCAGACCGAAATAAAACTTGTCAGCTTTCATATTCCAAGTTTTGCCCTGGCCGGTAAATATACCCTAACCTATAGAGTTCACTCCCGAGATAATCCTTCTATTAGTGATCTATACTCATTTACCGTGGTGGTGATGTCAGTGAGGAAATTGGATATAAAGGTAATTAAAAAGACCGATTATGCTATTGCTGGTGATATCTATTCTATCCTTTATCGAGTTAAAAACTGGAGTAATCAAACCGAAGAATTCAGGATTGCGATTAGCAATCATGATGATCTTGAACTGGTAATAGATACCTATGAATATTCACTAAATGCTGGTGAAAGTATTGAGATACCGGTTAAGATAACATCAGATAAAAATATTAAGAAACAAATCAAACAGGTAATTTTTGCCAAGATACTCTCAAAAGCCAAGGAAGAAGTGATGACCATGGTTTCTTCCCAGGTCATAATAATTCCCAAGAATATAAAACGATCATTGCCCTACAGATATTTTCCCCTTCATACTGCTGTAAGAGCTTTCAGTACCTTTAATCAGAAAGAAAAATACGGGTATCAATTCGATGTGAAAGGAGAGGGGGAATTGGATGAAAAAGGAAAGAAAAATCTAGCTTTTCACATTAGAAGTCCCAGTGCGTACGGTAAGTCAGTTTTAGCCAAATATGATGAATATAATGTTCATTATCATACTGATGCCTATAGTATTAAAGTGGGTGATTTTCGATATTCCCTGTCCAATTTAACTGAAAACTCACGGTATGGTAGAGGGGCAGAGGGCAGTGTGAGTTTGGGTAGGTTTCAGATGGGCGGGTATTATGAGAAATCAAGGTGGATGTTCGGGCCCACCAGAGAAATTGCCGGATTTGTAGATTTTTTTATTAATAAAAAAAACATAATTGGTATCAATTATTTAAATAAAAAGGAAGAAGAGCAGGTCAATGATATTTACAGTGTGGAAGGGAATTTTAGAGTGTTAAAGGATACTGATATTAAGCTTGAAACCGCTTTCAGTAATAAAAACAGCAATACAGAATATGCTCACCTTCTTGATCTGACCGGTTTGGAAAAAGGATTTGCCTATTCCCTGCGCTATATTTATGCTACCAGGGATTTCCCCGGTTATTACCGGGATACAAAGTATGTCACGGCAAATTTAAGTGTACCCGTAATAAATAACCTCCGCTTAACCGGAAGAATACAGAATCAAAAAAGAAATTTTGAACTTGATACCACTCGCTATTCAGCTCCTTATACCAAACAGTATTCATTTGGTATTAATTATAACCTGCGGTCGAGTTTACGATTAAGTTGTCTGGCCAGAAAAAGAAGCAGTGAGGATCGATTACCTGCCCGTCTTTTTGATTATGACGAAAGCGGATTGGTGTTTCAAATGAATTCCCGATTTAATTATTTTGGATTTTCTTTCTATACCAATTTAGGAGAGTCCTATAATAAAATAACTGATAAAACCTCAAAAATGAGTCGGTATAGATTTTCATCTTTACTCTATGTAAACAAATGGCAAAAATATAATTTTTATGCCATGTATGATGAAAGTTCGATATATAGAATTGGTAACAGTAAGCGCTGGACTCTGGGAGTGGATTGTGATATTACCATTTCAGATAAACTATATTGCTCTCTCCGCTATAAAACCAATGCCTCCACGGAAGATTATTACACCAACCGTGATTTATTGGAAGGTTATATTAGATACAAATTTCCCAATAATCACAGAATATCCCTGCAATGCAGACAGACTCTGCTTAAAAATTCCATCGATAAGAAAGAAACTGCTATCCTGTTCAACTATCAAGCTCCCTTTCATATTCCTCTGGGATTAAAAACCTATGTAGGATCAGTATCCGGACATGTATATGATATGGAAACGCAAGAGCCTTTAAAAAATGTAGTTATTCGACTTAATAATTTTTCGGTAGTAACCGATGACAAGGGTAAATTTAAATTTCCTGCCTTAAATCCGGGTAAATATCTATTAAGTATTGACAGGGCCACTATCGGATTGGATAAGGTAACTGTTCCGGATACCCCCATTACTCTGGAAGTGCATCCATCCCAAGAAAATGAATTTAAGATTGATATTGTAAAAGGGGCAGTCATATCAGGTAAGATCAATATTTTTAAATATGTCAGCAAGGAAGATTCATTATATAAAAAACAAATAATTATTGAGGATAATCAAGATTCTCAAAGAAAATATTATCTGGTAGGTGAAGGGAAAGACGGAAGCTCTCTTTATAGAAACGGGGGAGTGCCCAATATTATTGTGGAAATACAGAATGGTGATAAAGTGTTAAGAAATATTACGGATGCACTGGGAAAATTTGAGTTCAGGGAACTGAAACCCGGGACCTGGAGAGTCAAGTTGTATGATGATAATTTGCCGCCCTATCATAAATTTGAAAAGGAAGTGCTGAATGTTGAACTTAATCCCGGAGAGAGCAAGGAAATTCAGTTGAGAGTATTTCAAATCAAGAGAACAATTAGATTTAAGAATTCGGGCGGTACTTTAAAACAAAAATCCAAGGAAGAAATTGAAAAGAGAACCAGAGAAAAAAGTGCTGGCCTTAAATTTAATTATGAGTAAAAATCTATTAGTGGATGTAATAATTGTATGGAAGAAAAAACATATGTAATAGGAAGTCAGCTATATCAAGTTTCTCTGGAATTTATAACCTAAAAGTAAAGGTATTCTCTTTAGGGATTATATTAATCAGTTTATGCATCGTACTTCCTTCTACTCTGCGAGCCCAGGCTGGCGTAACCGTAACCGGGAGCTGGGCACTTAACATTAGTGTGACCGATCTACTTGGAGGACCTGGTTCACCACTTAATAACAGCTATGAGAGTTTAGTAGATCAGATTATAATAGATATTGACGGGAAGAAAGTTAATGGATGGATTTTATATGTCAGACGAAGTGATATTACCTGGAATAGTGATTTTCGTCTTAATGTAAGAAGAACCAGTGATGGGAGTGCAGGAGGGGGCACTGTTACCGGAGGAACCTCCTATCAAGAAATCACAACTACAGATACAGAATTTTTCCAAGGGGATAAAAAACTCAAGGGGATTGAAAATCAGCTCCAGCTCCAACTTCTCTCGGGTGTAGTTGACAGTGATACCTATCAAACAACGGTGATCTATACAGTAACTGATATATAAAATCAAATGATACAATATAAATATGTAATGATTAATTAAATATAGGGTAACAATTGATGAGTGAACAAAAGAAAATACTTATTGTGGAAGATGATGACATTGTGGCTATGGAACTGAGCAATCAGTTAAATGAATTTGGATATGCAGTTTGTGATACCATAAACTATGGAGAAGATGCCATTAAACAGGTTGATGAGTTATATCCGGATCTTATTTTAATGGATATTAAATTAAAAGGGAAGGTAGATGGTATTAAGGCAGCCGAGAGCATTAATAAAAAATATGATTTGCCTATAGTTTTTTTAACTGCTTACTCGGATGAGTCCACTGTTAATCGGGTTAAAAATGCAGATCCCTATGGTTATTTGATTAAACCATATACTAAACGTGAATTAAAATCTACTATTGAAATTGCTTTGTATAAATATGAAACCCAGAAAAGAATCCGGCAAAATGAAAAACGTCTTTCCATTACTTTAAAATGTATCGGGGATGCTGTTATATCCACTGATGTTCAGGGTAACATAACCTTTATGAATCCCATGGCTGAAAGACTCTCCGGTTGGAGCTTAAAAGAGGTTTATAAAAAGCACTTGACTGATTATATAAAAATCATCAGTGAAAGGGATCGTAAACCTGTGGAGTCACCCATAAAACAGGTTATTGAACAAGGAATTATATGGAATTTAGCAAATCATACTCTTCTCATCAGTAAAGATAATAAAGAGATCCCCATAGATAATAGTGTGGCCGCCATTAAAGATGATGATGGAAATGTTAATGGTATGGTTTTAGTGTTTAAAGATGTTTCTGAACGTAAGGAAAATGAAAAGAAGATGCTGCGTCTGAACCGTTCCATAAAAGCATTGGGAGCCTGTAACCGTTCTCTGGTAAGAGCCAATAAGGAGGAGACTTTATTACGTGATATATGTAATTTATTAGTCGGTATCGGAGGATATAAATTTGTCTGGGTCGGATTCCCGGATAAAAATGATAAAGATAAAATCATCCCTGTCGCTCAAGCAGGAGAGGATAACGGATATCTGGATAGCTTGGATTGGGATTTAATTACTCACTCCGGGAAAAAGCCACCACCTCCCCTAAAAGCTTTTGTGAATTCTAAAATGTACATTCAAAACCTAAAATGTAGAGTTGATGATAAAGTTCAGTGGAAGCAAGTAGCAGCTAAATGCGGGTTTTGTTGGTCAATAAGTTTACCATTAATATATCAATCGGAAAAGTTAGGGGTTCTTGATATATGCTCTGCTGATATCAACGGATATGATGAAGAAGAAGTAAAACTTATAGGAGAAATGGCTGATGACTTGGCATTTGGTATTACAACCTTAAGAACAGCTAAGGCCAAAAAAGAAACAGAAAGGCAGTTGAAGGAAAGTGAAGAAAAATATAGAACCTTAACCGAAAATGTTAATATTGGTATTTATAGGAATGAGCCTGGAGAAGATGGCACTTTTATTGAAGTTAATTCCGGTATGCTTACTATATTTGGTTTTAAGGATAAAGATGAATTCTTAAAACAGAAAGTATCGTCTTTATATCAAAAACCAGAAGATAGAGAATTTATTGAGAATATACTGAAAAATTTTGGTTTTATTAAAGATGAAATAATATTTCTGTGTAGAAAGGATGGAACTCCTATAATATGTTCAGTAACAGCAACTGCAATTAGAAATGAAAATAATGAAATTGAGTTTTATGATGGGGTTCTAGAAGATATTACTGAAAAAAGAAAATCTGAAGAAGCATTGCAGGAGAGTGAAGAAAAGTATAGGTTACTGGTTGAGAATACAGGTGAAGGAATTATAATTATTGATAGCAATCAGACTGTTTTATTTTCCAATAAAGCCGGTGGTGAAATTTTTGGTGTTAATGAAAAGGAATTTGTAGGACAGAATGTAAAAGATTACATGTCTGCTGAAACTTATAAATTTTTTGTGAAACAGATAGAAATTAGAAAATCGGCTGGCACACATTCCTATGAAATAGAGATTAACCGGCCGGATGGTGAAAATCGTCAGGTTATAATTACTGCCACACCTCACTTTGATCAGGCTGGTAATTTTATTGAGGGATATGCAATTGTCAGAGATATTACCGATAGAGTTAATAGTGAACAGGAAAATGAAAGAATAAAAGCACAACTCATTCAGGCCCAGAAAATGGAGGCAATCGGAGTTCTTACCGGAGGTATAGCTCATGATTTTAACAATATATTAACAGCAATTCAAGTAAGTATGGATTTAGCACTAATGCAAGTCCGTCGAGAAGAAGATGTTTACTCAGATCTTATGGAAGTTAAGAAGTGTACACATCGTGCTTCCCGATTGATTCGTCAGTTACTTCTTTTTAGCAGAAAACATCCTATGGAATATAAAGTTTTTGATGCTAATATTTTAATTGATAATTTAAGTAAGATGTTATATAGGGTTATTGGTGAGGATATCAAAGTTTCTGTCCAATTAGCAGATGGTCTTTGGAAACTTTATGCTGATCAGGGCACTATAGAGCAGGTTTTAATGAATCTGGCAGTGAATGCCAAAGATGCCATGCCTAACGGGGGTGAATTAGTTATAACAACTGAAAATTTAACCATTAAGGATAAAAATATAAATCTTCCCCAATTTACCCCTGAAAAGTTTGTTTGCATTACATTAAAAGATAGTGGAATAGGTATGAGTAAAAAGATTCTTGAACACATTTTTAATCCTTTTTTTAGTACTAAGGAGCCTGGAAAAGGAACTGGTCTGGGATTATCAGTTGTATACGGTATTATAAAACAGCATAGTGGTTGGATAGATGTAGAAAGTGAATTATCTAAAGGAACGGTTTTTAAAATTTATCTTCCTACTGCCTCAGAAGAAGTGAAACACAAATATGCAGAAAAACATGTATATGATAATCGCCAAAAAGGTCAGGGGGAAGTTGTTCTTATAATAGAAGATCAGGATAAAGTACGTGAATTCACCTCACATGCCTTGGAAAGAAACGGGTATAAAGTTTTTACTGCTGCTGATGGATGTGAAGCTGAAAAAATATTTTCCCAAAAGAAGGATGAATTAGATCTTGTTTTAAGTGATGTTGTTTTACCTGATACAAGTGGTATTACCATTGTTGAGGATTTCCAGAAAAAAAAGCCGGATATTGCTATTTTACTAAGCAGTGGTTATACAGATCATAAGTCTCGTTGGCCTACAATAATGGAAAAGGGATATTTGTTCTTGGAAAAACCATATACCTTAAATGATCTTTTAAACAAGGTGTATGAAGCCATTCACCAGGAGGATAATTAAACTTCAAATATTATATTTTTCATGAAATACGGGAAACCCCTAAAAATTTTTTATTAAATATATTATTAATTTTATGACTTGAGTATTACATGAGATATTTTAAGATTATATATATGTTTTATTTATTACTTAATAAAAATAATTTGTAAATTAATTACTTCCTTTGTATATTTTAAGAAATCAATAAATATTGGTTAAAATTTATACTTTAAACATGAGGATGAAAATATCTTAAAAAATAGATATATAATCTTAATATTATCTTTCCTAATTCTATATCAATTTATTTATTCCCAATCAGTAAATGTACCCTTAGATCATTGGGCCTATGATTTTGTGGAAAGATTGGAGGCTAAAGGTATTCTAAAATCTGTTAATAATGATATCCGGCCCCTAAGCAGAAATAGGTTTGTTGATTATATAATTGAACTGGATAAATATTATCATTTGCATCCGGATTGTCTTTCCCAGATTGAGAAGGAATATTTTGAAAGACTGAAGGGTGAATTTAAGGATGATATTACTGATAAAAAAATAAAGATTGATAAAAATTTAAAGGAAATTCATTTCTATTCCTTAAGGAATCAAGTAGGATCATATCTATATTTGGATTTATTAGCCGGTCTATCATCTCTAAGGCAGTTGAATCAAATATCAACTGAAAATATCTTTCAACCTTATTATGGAGCAGTTTTAAGAGGATCATACTCGAATATTCATTTTTATTCTGATAACAGAATTTATTCTGAATGGGGAAGAGATCCCTATATACAACATTATAATCCTTCCCAGGGATATCCCATCAATACGACCAGAGACAGTTCCGGAGCAACCTGGGATGTCTCCAAAAGTTATTTTTGTTTTAATATTAAAAAAATACAATTTTTATTTGGAAGAGAAAATGTCAAGTGGGGACCATCAAAGTACGGAAGCTTGATGTTTTCCGGTTTAGCACCTGATTTTGACCAACTCAAAATGACTGTTACTTTAAAACCGGTGACCTTTATTTGGTTACATGGTTCTTTGCGGAGTGATTTTTCCTCCAAATGGATATCTGCTCATCGGTTAGCAGTGTCGCTAACTGATAGAATTGACCTTGGCTTAAATGAATCAGTTATTTACGGAGAACGAGGATTAGAGGTTGCCTATCTCAATCCCATAATGCCTTATTTAATAGCCGAACATACTTTGGGGGATAAAGATAATGTAAGTTTAGGATTTGATTGTGCTTTGAATCTCCTGAAGGGATGTAAAGTATACGGTGAATTGTTTATTGATGATCTCTTTGCCCCCTGGGAATTATTTTCAGATTATTGGGGTAATAAATTTGCAGTGAATCTTGGTGCTTTTTATATTAATCCTTTACTAATTAAAGATTCAGATTTACGTATGGAATATACTCGAATAGAACCCTATGTTTATACTCATGATCAGGAAGTTAATATATTTGAAAATTATAACATCGGTTTGGGAAGTTTTCTTCAGCCTAATTCAGATTGTTTTATTGTGCAATTCAGAAAATTTATAGATTCATTCTTTTATTCTCATATAAAATATTTATATGCCCGTCACGGTGAAGGTAACCGTAGGGAACCCCATAAAACGACTGATAATGAACAAAAAGAATTTTTATCTGGAATAGTCGAAAGGTATAACAAACTGAGTACAGGGATTACTGGTGAGATACGACAAGACTGCAGATTCTGCTGTGATGTCAGCTATTTAAAGGTTAAGGATTTTCAGAATAAGAGTCAGAATAATAAAAAGGGTTGGGAGATCCTTTTTAAGATTAATATAAATTGGTAATTAATGAAAAAATGTTTTTTTACTTGACTTTAAATTAATAATTTTATATATTAGAAAGGAAAAATTTGATAGTCAATTATATAATTTAATAATGTAGGGGAGGTTTTAATGGATGCTAAAATAAAAAAAGTTCTTAATGAAAGTGATAAGATTATACCATTTCTGAAAGATGTATCCAATACAACCCGTCTTAAAATTTTATGTATTTTAAATGTTGGTGAAAGACGGGTTGGTGAAATTCAGAAATTTTTAGGAGCAAAACAATCTTACATATCTCAACAATTGAAATATTTAAAAAATGCGGGATATTTAGCCAACCGAAGAGATGGTACCCAGATTTATTATAGTCTTGTGGATAAAAAGTTTCCTAAAATACTTGAGGCACTTAAAAAGAATCTCGGTTAATTAATGACGTGACATTATCGGGGTTATTCAAATAATATATTTGGATAACCCCTTTTTTATATATACATTTAACTTTCTTCATTAAATAATAAATTAATATTCATGAATAGGGTACAAGAAAAAATTAAAAAGTTACGTAATGTTATTCGTAAACATGATTATAATTATTATGTATTAAATGAACCCGTTATATCTGATTATGCTTATGATACATTAATAAATGAATTAATTAGCCTGGAAGGAAAAAATCCAGATTTAATAACTCCTGATTCACCAACCCAAAGAGTTGGAGGAGTACCTCTGGCGGAGTTTACTATCGTTACCCATAATGTTCCCATGTTGAGTCTTTCCAATACCTATAATCATGAAGAATTGTATGAATTTGAAAAAAAAGTTTTAAGAATCCTGGGCCATAAAAAAATAAACTATGTTACTGAATTGAAATTCGACGGAATTGCAGTATCGTTACTATATAAGCAGGGAGTGTTCTTTTCAGGAGCTACCCGAGGAAGTGGAATGGAAGGAGATGATATTACCAATAACTTGAAAACAATAAAATCTATTCCATTAAGATTAGTTAACAGTAATAAACTTTCTCAAACCCTAGAAGTTAGAGGGGAGGTTTATATGTCCAAAAAAGGATTCAATACATTGAATCAAAAAAGGCAGAAAGAAAATTTGGATATTTTTGCCAACCCCCGGAATGCAACTGCCGGTTCCTTAAAACTTCTTGATCCTTCCCTGGTAGCAGAACGTCCTCTTGAGTTTACAGCCTACTATTTGCGGTTTCACAAAGAGAATGATACCAAAAAATATAATATAACTACTCAATTTCAAATATTGCATCATTTACGAAAATTGGGGTTTCCAGTAAGTCGTCATGTGAGTGTAAGAGAATCAATGTGGGAGGTTATAGAGAGATGTGATTACTGGGAAGAACATCGGGAAGATGTTGATTATGAAATTGATGGTATTGTAATTAAAGTAAATGATTTAAAATACCAGGAACAATTAGGTGCAACAACAAAAAGCCCTCGTTGGGCAGTAGCCTATAAATTCAAAGCCCAACAAGAAACCACAGTTTTAAAAAAAATTCATTTGCAAGTGGGTAGAAGCGGAGTTATCACTCCGGTAGCCGAATTAGATCCTGTTTTTCTGGACGGATCAACCATAAGCAGAGCCACCCTTCACAATCAGGATGAAATTTCTCGAAAAGATATGCGGGAAGGTGATGTAGTGTTGATTGAAAAAGGAGGAGATGTAATTCCTAAAGTGGTAAAGGTCATGGAAAAGAAGCGGCCGGCAAATACCAAGAAATTTAAAATGCCCCCCACTTGTCCGGTGTGTAAAAGCACATTAGTTCAATTACAAGGTGAGGTAGCGGTCCGCTGTGAGAACATTGCCTGTCCAGCCCAAGTTTTTGGCCGGATTAAGCATTTTGCTTCCCGGGGGGCTATGAATATTGAGGGACTAGGCAATGCTATAATTCAGCAATTGATAGATAATCAGTTAGTTTTTGATTATGGAGACGTATACTGTTTAAAAAAATCAGCTTTAGCGAATTTGGAGAGAATGGGGCAAAAGAGTGCGGAAAATCTTCTTCAGAGTATTGAAGAAAGTAAAAATAAATCTTTAGATAAGTTGATTTTTGCTCTGGGAATAAAATATGTCGGTAAAAATGTTGCTATCATATTAGCAGATAAATTTTGTTCGGTTGAAAGAATACAAAATGCAACCTTTGCTGAACTTGAGAGAATTGAAGGAATTGGGACTAAAATTGCTGACAGTATCATTAAATTTTTTGATAATAAAAACAATCAACAGGTAATACTGAAATTAAGGGATGCCGGTATTAAATTGAAAGAAAAACGATCTGCTTCAACTGGAGGTATTTTTCAGAAAAAAAATTTTGTTTTAACCGGTTCTCTAACTCGTTTTACCAGAGAAGCAGCTACTCAATTAATTGAATCTGAGGGCGGAAAAGTAAGTGCAACAGTCAGCCCTAACACGAATATGGTTTTGGTTGGTGAAAATCCGGGATCAAAATACAGCAAAGCCCTGGATCTTGATATAAAAATTATTGATGAAGATAGTTTTATCACAATGCTGGAGAAAGCAAAAAAAATTCATCTTCCTGAATCCAGTCAATTAAAAATTGATATGTAATCATTCTGGTATTTTTTATTGAAATAAATAAAAAATTTTTTTATGATGTAATAGAAGTTAAAATGAATAGGATTGGAGATTATAGTGAGTAAGGAAAAGAAAACAGCAATACAACCTAAAAGAGAAGAAAATTTTCCGGAATGGTATCAGCAAGTCATCAAGCAAGCAGACATGGCTGAAAATAGTCCAATTCGGGGATGCATGGTTATAAAACCCTGGGGTTATACTTTATGGGAAAATATACGGAATGTTTTGGATAAAAAATTTAAAAAAACAGGTCATGTCAATGCCTATTTCCCTCTTTTTATACCTCTTCACCTAATGGAGAAAGAAGCGGAACATGTGGAAGGTTTTGCCAAAGAATGTGCAGTGGTGACTCATCATCGGCTACAATCTGACCAAAAGCATGGATTGAAACCTGCTGGTAAATTGGAAGAACCTCTGGTGATCCGTCCTACCTCCGAAACCATCATAGGGGAAATGTTTGCAAAGTGGGTACAAAGCTACCGGGATTTACCACTCCTGATTAATCAATGGGCTAATATTGTAAGATGGGAAATGAGAACCAGGCTTTTCCTGCGAACAACTGAGTTCTTATGGCAGGAAGGACATACAGCCCATCAAACTGAAAAAGAAGCCTGGGAAGAGACTTTAACTATACTGGATATTTATAAGGATTTTGCTGAAGAATATATGGCGATACCGGTATTAACCGGAGAAAAGACTGAAAATGAGCGTTTTCCCGGTGCGATAAAGACCTTATGTATTGAGGCCATGATGCAGGATAGAAAGGCACTGCAGTCCGGAACCAGTCACTTTTTAGGACAGAATTTCGCCAAAGCTTCAAATATTCAGTTTCAAGATCAAAATGGTGACTTATCCTATGTCTGGACCACCTCCTGGGGAGTATCAACCAGACTTATCGGAGGGATTATAATGGTGCATGGGGATGATAATGGAATGTGTCTGCCCCCTCGTTTAGCTCCCACCCAGGTAGTCATTTTACCAATTATAAAAAATGATAGTGAAAAAGAGTACGTATTCGATTACTGTAATAAAATTGCGGTGGCATTACAGGAAAAACAGTATTATGATAAACAGATTGAAGTAAGTCTGGATACCAGAGAGATGAATGCTGGAGAAAAAAGCTGGGAATGGATCAAAAAAGGAGTACCGGTAATTCTTGAAATAGGCCCCCGGGATATTCAAAATGACAGTGTATTTGTTTACCGTCGGGATAAAACTCGTCCAGAACGATACAGCCAGAAGAGAGATATTTTTATAGATGAAATTATAGATGTACTGGATACTATACAGAATGCCCTTTTTAACCGGGCCCAGGCCTTCAGGAATGAACACACCAGAGAGATTGATGATTATACATCTTTTCAACAATTTTTCACTCCTCATAAAAAGAGTGATTTAGAGATTTTTGGAGGATTTGCCTTGTCTCACTGGTGTGGAAGTACAGAATGTGAAAATAAAATAAATGAGGATCTCAGTGTTTCCATCCGTTGTATTCCTTTGTCTAAGGAGAAATCAGATAAGGGGAAATGTATTTTATGTGGTAAACAGAGTATGGGAAGAGTTGTCTTTGCCCGGGCATATTAAATTCAGATATCAGGAAAGACAGAAAAAAAAATATGATTGACAAGCAAGAAACAATATCAAGACGTAACACTAAAAAGATCATGGTTGGAAATGTTCCCATTGGGGGAGACGCATCTATTTCGGTTCAATCCATGACTACCACTAAAACCCGGGATATTGAAGCAACAGTACAGCAAATAACTAATTTGGAGAAAGCAGGCTGTGAAATAATCCGGGTTGCTGTACCGGATATAGAATCAGCAGAGGCCATATCAGATATCAAAAAAAGTATTACTATTCCCTTGGTAGCAGATATTCATTTCAATTATAAATTAGCCTTAAAAGCTCTGGATAGGGGAGCTGATAAAATCCGTATCAATCCGGGTAATATTGGATCTAAAGAGAGAGTTAAAACTATTCTTAAGCAAGCCAAACAAAAAAATATACCCATCAGAATCGGAGTGAATAGTGGATCTTTGGATAAAAAGATTATTAATAAATACGGAGGAATTACTGCCCAGGGACTGGCAGAGAGTGCATTATATTTTACAGAATTTTTCCAGAAAATGGATTTTCAGAATATAATTGTTTCCCTGAAAGCATCGGATGTAAAAATGATGATAGAAGCAAACCGGATATTTGCCCGGACTACTGATTTTCCCCTCCATCTGGGAGTAACCGAATCCGGTATTCCCAAAAGGGGGATTATACATTCTTCAGTGGGTATAGGTACTTTGCTGGCAGAAGGAATCGGAGATACTATACGGGTGTCTCTTACCGGAGAGCTGGTAGAGGAAGTCAGAATTGGCTATGAAATTCTAAAATCTTTGAAACTTCGAAAGCGAGGAGTAAATATTATCTCCTGTCCGACCTGCGGACGGATTCAGGTTGATCTGATTCCTTTAGTGGAAGAATTGGATAAGCAGCTTATTCATGAAAAAAAATCCATAACTGTAGCAGTTATGGGGTGTGCGGTAAACGGACCGGGTGAAGCTAAAGAAGCAGATATCGGCGTGGCCTGTGGTAAAAAAAGTGCTCTTTTGTTTAAAAAGGGTAAAGTGATACGGAAGATCAAAGAAAAGGAAATAATTGAAACCTTGGTTGAGGAGATTAAAAATTTCTAACTCTGCAGGATATCAAAATTAGTCCTATGGTGTATGTATACTTATTTTAATATTAAGCCACAGAGAATAATAAATGTTTAATAAATTCAATTAATCTTTATGAGCTTTGGATATACTCTGTGACCTTAGTGATTAAACTTATAGATGTTCATTTAAGAAGAATAGACCACAAGAGTAATTATATAAAACAGGTTTAGGTAAATATAATTTGTTTGTAAGAAGATTTTTTTGTTGTTTTTTTCTGGGATTGACCGGTTTATTGTTCTCACAGGATTTACTGTGGCCTACCGATGCCAGCCATCTTATTACTTCCACTTTTTGTGAATATCGTTCCGGACATTTTCATGCCGGTATAGATATAAAAACCTGGTCAAAAACAGGATACAAAATTTTTGCGGTTGGAGATGGTTCTGTAATACGAATCAAAACTTCTCCCTATAATTATGGTCGAGTATTATTTCTTAAGTTAAAAAATGATATGAGAATTGTTTATGGCCATCTTTCAAATTTTTCACCTGATATTGAAACCCTGGTTAGTGATGAACAGAAACGATTAGGCAGATATTCCATTGATATACATATTCCTGATGGGCAGCTTTTGGTAAAAAAAGGCGATGTATTAGGATATACCGGAAGAAGCGGAACCAAAGCACCTCATTTACATTTTGAAGTTCGAGATGAAAATAATCAACCCTTCAATCCCTTTATTGCCGGATTTACTATTACCGATACTATTTCCCCCACCATAACCTCACTTGCTGTAACTCCTTTGGCCAGTGGTTCCCAGGTAAACGGAGATTTCATTCCTATTACATTTCCCCTTCTTTCCCAAGGATCTGATCATTATAGATTAGCTGATACGGTTTTTTGCAAAGGATATATTGGATTTTCCCTGGCAGCCTATGATAGGGCCAATGGAGCTGATAATGAGTTTGCCCCTTATAGATTATCTTTTTTCATAGATGATAATATAATTTTTTCCACCACATATGATAGTTTTTCTTTTTGCCAAACTCAGCAAATTTGCTTAGATAGAAATTATAGACTGATGAAAATGGATAAGGGATATTTCCATAATTTATATCGTCAAGAAGGAAATACTCTAAATATTTATTATGGTAGAGGAAATCAAGCCGGAATTATAGGCTGTCCGGAGGAGCAACTATCTGGTAATAACAAAATTATGGTTAATGATGATGGTTCTGTTTTACTTGCCCCCGGAATTCATGAAATCAAGATTATAGTGTCTGATTTTTATAATAATATTTCCTTTGTTTCCGGAATCTTATATAATAGTGATTTTACTGGATCCACTTCTGATTCCTGCTGGTCTAGAAGTTTCTTATCTGATGGGAACTCATGTGATTCATCAGGAGTTCGTTTTTATTGGGAAATTATACAGAACTATTTATACTCTTCTTTTTTCACAGAAAATACAATTACCCAAAATCCTATAGTAACAGTAGAAATGGAACCGTGGAAGAATATTTCCTTCCCTTTGCTACAGCAGAATAGAAATACCTACAAGGGACAATTACCTTTACCAGAAGATTATACCGGAATATTAATTATTAATACTGATATTGGGAAGAATTCAGGTAAGAAAACTTTTTATAGAGATACTGTTATGGTACATTCCATAAAAAAAGAAAGGTCATATATACTCAATTCTCGGGATATGAAATGTAGTATTTATTTTCCGGACAGGAGTTTATATCAATCCTTAAAAGGTTATTGTAAAAAGAGAAAATTCAACCACCCGGATTGTATACTGGGGTATCAGTATAGTTTTTTTCCTCAGACTGTGCCGCTTAAGAATCCGATTAACATTAGATTTGATTCTTCTCTCCTTAATAACCATAATTCCAAAGTTGCTATCTATGCTGTAGGGGAAAAAGGATTTTCTTTTCTGGGGAATACCTGGAATACTGATTTTATTTCTGCTTGGTCAGATCAGTTAGGTAGTTTTACTCTTCTGCAGGATACAGTAGCTCCGGAAATAGACTTTGTCAGTCCAGATCACGAAGAAACCATAATCAATAATAATCCCAAAATCGTGGTCGGTCTCAGAGATACTCTTTCCGGGATAGGGGGAGAAAATTGTTATATTATCCGGGTGGACAGCATAAAAATAATCGTGGAGTATGATCCGCAGAAAGAGCAGTGTTATGGTCTGCTGGGAGAGCCACTGAAAAACGGTATTCATTCCCTCGAAATTATAGTAAAGGATAGAGTTAATAATGTTAAAAAATGGGAAGGGTGGTTTAAAGTGAATTATTCTGATTAGTAAATATTATAGAATTATTTTTTTTAACGCTTTAAAAATGATATCTAAAAAGAAAAAAGAATTCACTGTGGTGGGCATAGGTGAAATTCTCTGGGATCTCCTGCCAGAAGGAAAGCAATTAGGCGGAGCACCGGCTAATTTTGCTTATCATGCTCACTGTCTTGGAGCCAAAGGAGAGATTGTCAGTGCCATAGGAGATGATGTTCTGGGTCGGGATATTCGTAATAAGGTAAAGGATATGAATCTGGGGATTAATTTTATAGAATTGGATGCAAAGCACCCAACCGGCACGGTGTCAGTGAAACTGGATAGCCAGGGAACTCCGGACTATACTATCCATCAGAAGGTAGCCTGGGATTATATTCCCTGGAATCATTCTTTCTCAAGGCTGGCCAAAAAAACGGAAGCAGTCTGTTTTGGATCTTTAGCCCAGCGATCACCTATATCTCAGCATACTATTAAGAAATTTTTAATAAATACAAATCCAGCCTGTCCTAGGATTTTTGATGTAAATTTACGACAGAAATATCATAGTAATGACACAATAAAACAGTCATTAAAACTGGCTACTATACTTAAATGTAATGAAAATGAGTTAAAGGATATTGCCGGATATTGTCATATTACCGGGAATGAGGAGCGTGTAGTAAAACAATTGATTACTACCTATGATTTAATACTTGTGGCTGTAACCAGGGGTAAAAGAGGAAGTGTTCTCTATTCACCAAAGCTAAAATCAGTAATTTCTGCTCCTTCAGTAAAGGTGGTTGATACTGTGGGCGCTGGTGATGCTTTCACCGCCGGGATTTGTATGGGGATTCTTAATAAGTGGCCTCTTGAAATACTGCATCAAAAAGCAACAAAGTTATCAGCCTTTATTTGTACTCAAAAAGGGGCAATGCCCCTCTATCCTTCTAATGTAAAACAGGAATTATTCATATAATTCTGTAAAACAAATATCTAAATCTATCTAGGTTACCTCTTTAGGATATTTAATCACATTTTTGTCATTCTTTACCAGCCATAAGATTCTGTCCCGGCTTACTCCTTGCAGAGCATAGTCACGACCGACTCGGTTATTATGAAAGTCCATTGTACGCTGAGCAGAAGTATTGGTAGGTAGGATTTCGTGAGCATCGGTGACTTTTTGAGCAAAGACAGGTCCGAATTTCTGAGTAAGTAAGAAACTCCAGAGTACATGCCGGTAGGCATCTTCAGGAACAGAACGGTTTATTTTTTTTGCTTTGCGGGAAGTTTGTTGGGCATCCCAGGTAATTTGTACGATCGTGGAGGCACGGAGAGGATATTGGGCAATTATGGCTGTTTCCTCATCCGAGAGTTCCAGTTCAAAAGTCGAAGCCATATTTTTGATATCCTCTGGTTTAAACTGCAGTGCTGTTTTCCCTTTTTTTTGTATGGTATACAAATGAGCCTGGGAATTTTTACTATTGAGGTTTATGGTTACCAGCGCATGCATGATAATGTGAGTGCTAAGCTCATTCTCATCAAATAAATTGGTCATATTTTGAAAATTGTTTTTTAATCCGAGATGCAGCTGAGAAAGAAAAATAGGTTGGTTAAACTTTATATATCCCTGATCTAAACGGGCAAAAGAAGTACCTGGGATGTTTTTTAAATTTTCAACATAAATTCTAAAATTTGAGCAGGAGACATCAAAAGCAGTTCTGGTTAAGTCTGTTAAATGCAAATTTAGTTTTTCAGCATAAAAATAAGCAGAATAAGATTTGTTATCCAGGTGGGGCAGTTGTAGTTTGACCATGACATGTAAATCATATACTGTTATAGTCCTCAGGGAAGAGAATCTTATACTTTTATACGTATAATCATTAATGATAATCCCCTGATTTTTCAATAATGGTTTTAATGCTGCTATGATTTCATGACCGGCTGCTTCGAAAATAATACCGCTTACAAAATAGATACTTAGGGTGACTATGAGAAGGATGCTAATAGTAATTATAAAAAATTTTTTCATAATGTTTTCTCCGGTTTATAATACGAAGGATGGTATTTTACTTTTTCAAAGGATATATTAATAAATTCTTATTATTCCAGGTGATAAAAAGAGTAATAATGGAATTTTAACTTTTTTGACCATAATAAAACTATTTTAAAGGAATAAGTCAAGACAATCTTAGAATTTTACTATTTAAGAGATTGCTTTTTATTAAATCGGATATTAGGGATTTATTTGGATCTCAGTTAAAATACCATAGTGATCACTAGCCTGGACTTCATTGATTATTTTCTTCATTACTACTCGGCTTGATTTAATTATAATTTTTTGGGAATTTAAATATGATGAGGGCCCTAAAAAGATATAATCAATCCTTTTAGGGATTTTTCTGGAAAAATACCCTAATTTTTGATAGACATTTTCGGTTTTTTCAGGATAGTATTTTAATTGGTAATATGTTTTAATGTTTTTATTTGTTCTCGGATCCCAGGTAAAACCGGATGAATCAGGATTAATTTCAGTAAAAGTATCCACAATGTTGTTGTCTAAAATAGTTTTTATTTCTGATGAATTAGGCTCTGCATTACAATCTCCCATTAATATAAATGCATGATTGTTGGTTATGTGGTGAATGAAGTCAAGTGTTTTTTTAGCTTCTCCTATTCTCTGGTTTACATTTTTTCTAATTTTTTTTGTAATATCATCAAACTCGGCTTTGCTAATTTCGTCTCTATTATACTGTTCCTTGATTGTGGAGAGAAGCAGAGGCGAATCAGATAGGGAGGTATGCCAGTGGGTTGCAAATATAAAAAAAGATTGATTTTTATAGGTTATTTTAACAGCTATAACCTGGCTGGCATCGGAAAAATGAAAACTGGCCCAGTTACCAATATACCCGCCCAATAATTGTCTGCGGCCTACCCATTCAGCCTGAAGGTATTTTTTGGTGAGAATAACATCTCCTTCTCTTAAATTCCAAGGCAATCCTAATTTACCTAATCTGACCCCTCCCAGTCCAATATGATAAAAAAAGTCATATTCTAAAGTATGAGCAAGTTTTTTAGCATAATGGGGTAATTTGTTGGCTTCATGTATGGCAATAATGTCTGGATCCAATTGTTTGATCTGGGGAATAAGTGCTTTATATCTTTTTTCTCGAAATTGCGGGGAATCGTATTCTCCCATTATTAGTATGCCTTTATACGTAAGTCCTGACCACACATTTATATCAAGAATTCGAAGTAAATTATTTCTTTTATCAGCTTTACCATTGTGGGCAGTTAGATAATTGTAGGTTATTAGAGGTATTAAGAATAGAAAAAGTATGATTGTTTTGATTGAATATTTTTTAGTTTGATAATTAATCATAGATACTATACCTGGTTAAAAGACATGACCAAAATTAAAAAATATACGTGTACCTTCTTGACTATGTCCCAGATCAAAACGAACAACAAAATTGGTTAAATAATAACGAAGACCTGAGCCCATATTAGAGTGCCAACTGGTAAAACTGTAATCTTGCAGTGAAGGCCAGACTCGTCCACTGTCCACAAATAGAACTCCTCCCAATTTGCTATAAATGGGGAATCGGTATTCCAGAGATAATAAAGCCATAGTATGATCGAGGAAGCGTTCAGCCTTGAAACCGCGTGCAGTCCAACCGCCCCCGATGAAACTCATCTCGTAAAAGGGTGCATCTCCTTCCAGATGCTGCATCCAATAGCGCAGTGCCAATATGTGATTTTTTAAAAACAATTGCTTATAGAAGCTGCATTCACACCTCAGTTTTTGGAAGTTCCATTCTGAGGTGAACACCGGAAATGCCACTTCTCCCTGTACATCGACTTTTATACCTTTTTGGGGATGGATTTGACTGTTGCGGCTGTCGTAACGAAAACGTACAGAACAGGCGGTTATATCGGTTTCGCCGGCACCGGGCGTCTCGGAAGTGATAGTCTGCCATTCCGGTTTGAAACCATAGACACTGTAGTGGTTTTGCCGCAGCCAGATTTCACCTACTAATCGGGGTGTGAAAGTATGACTCAGGGTGAGTTCCATTCGGGTCACTTCCCGGGGAAATTGGAATTCATTGTCAGGGGAATCATTACCAAATCCAAAAAAGTTACTGTTGAGTAGTTTATTGTATTCGATTTTAAGGTCAAAGGCCAGGGGATAGTATGTTCCCTGCCGAATTTCAAAATCAGGTACTGAAAACACAAAGGCATAGCGCTGCTCACCCTTGGTACTCCCGAACAGCATAAGATCAAAGGATTCGTTTTTTTGAAAATGGTTTTTTATCACTCCCTTTCCCCCGAAACCGAAACCAATATCAGAATCGTACATGAGTATGGGAAAAACACTGATAGAGGTTTTTCTTTCTTTCTCGGGTTCAAGTTTTTCCACGGGATTAGAGATTACCTGTTCAGAAATCAACAAAAGTGTAATAATTAATATAACCAGGTCCTTAATTTCCTTTTTCATATTTTCCCCTTCATTTAGATATATATTTAAAATACAGCATTTATTAAAGATAATCAATGGTAATAAAATTTTCTTATACTGTAAATTCTTTGTTCTGGGAAGTAAAAATTTTCCTGACAGATAGAGGTTCCCAAACCCTGGAGTTTGGGAACCAAAAAATTATATCTGTCACCAGAATATTATCAATTCTAATATAAAGTTAGGCTTTATTATTGGATTATCTGTAAATATTTTTTCAATCCTCCCTTAATTTTTCTTTTCGGCCCATTTTTTTTTAAGGTATACAAGGGTGATTCAATATCAGTTAAAGATACCTTCACCGTATAATAACCTGTATCATAGTCTTCCCAGCAACCTGTTACTTTAAAATAATATTCTTCGGTAGATTCACAATTCCATACCAGAACTGGTGATAACCAATACCAGGTATCTGTATCAATACCCCAATCGTTGTCATCATCTTCGGTGATATAGGTTTGGCCGTCTTTATCATATAAGGTCAGAACATTATCCATGTAGCCTAAAATTTTAATCATATAGGTATTATTATTGGTTGCCTGGAATTTAAACCAGTCAGCATCATAAATAGTAATAGTATGCTTCTGGGAATCTGCTCCCACTATAAGGGAATTTGCATCTGAGTAGTTATTATCAGGCTCATAATCATCGTTTTCTAAAGCAGTTGTCCAGCTAGTAGGAGGAAAATCACCTGTATATTTTTTCAAATAATCTTTGCTTGAATCACTCCATTCCAATACTAACATATCATCTTCAAAAGAGTAGTAAATTGATCCCCGAGATTCCTCTATATCAGGAATTATCATATCAGCAATTAATATGTAATTGATAGACACGTAGGCATCATAACTAGTATCTGGTTCATTCATATAGAATATTATTTTATCTTTAGTTATTTCCACAATTTCTGCGCTATAATAATTATCAAAGGTCGGATCATATATAAAATATCCATCTGTGTAAAAAAACCATTTACCAATTAGTGAATTTTTTCCAGGTTCTGGTTTTGTGGGATTATCACATGCACTAATTAAAATAATGATCATCAAGGCCAAAAAGATATTTATTAAATTTTTCATGATTTGTTCTCCTTTTTTGATTGTTGATTCTTAATTACTTTTTTGTTGGGAAAGATGGTTCTTTGACAAGTATCCGGGACAAATCATATCTTGGGATCCTTAGTATTTAAAACTCTAAGCTTACCACGTTTACTGTTTTTATAAATTGGCCAGGTTGCAGAGGATGAGATTTGATTTGTATTTTAGGATTTGAAATGCTCCATTTGCCTTCTTTAAAATGTAATACTGCCTCGTTTGAAATAGACTCTTCTCTTTTTTTTGCAGTAGCATTATAGGCAATTGTTGATCCTATAGATTGAGATAGTATGAAAACAATTGGCACCATACTTGGATTATCAAATATAAACAGCCCGCCAATACCAACTGCAGTTCCTAATATACCTCCTCCTACAGTGGCTAAAAAGGAGCCGGTTTCACCTCCCGAAGTACCAATTAGATATACTCCAATGGCATTACCAAAACCTGAACCAATTATAAGACCTATTATAGCACCTGTATCAATAAAATCATCTTTAGTACCAAGGGCATGAGAACCAATGGTTGCACCCGCTATTCCACCTCCCAGAGATCCGATTGAACCTATTAAAATTTCGCCAATAATCTTTCCGCTTTTTCGATAAGGTGCTTTTTCATATTGGATATGGGATTTTTCTAAAAATAGAGCGGAGTGAAAGTTCTCGATATTAGAAACTAGATTGTTATGGTAATCCTTGTCTGCATAATCATTTACTTTTTCCCTTCTTTCATTATTTGCATGTAGCTTTGTTCTCTCCTGGGTAAGTGCTTTTTTACATAAAAAAGGATTTATCCCCAGAATGAGTATAGTTAGGAAAAAGAAAATAAAATTTATATTTTTTCTAAACATTTTATTTATCCTTTCTTTAAATAAATTTCCAGATAAGTCCAGTGAAGTTCTTAATTATTTTGAGCTACAAATTCTTGTAATTCAGGTGGAGGTAGAAAGGGAAATATGGCTCTCTTTTTCAGTTCAGGAACCAGTGATTGATAGATATTATCGTTTTTCTGAATATCAAAATTTTCATCAGCACTAAGCGTTGCACCGATGATACCACCAATTATTGCGGAAGGAACACCTAACATTAAACCTCTCTTAAGTGCCCTTCTCCCGGAATTTAAAGTCCAAAAGAAATATTCATCTTCCTTATTCTGTTGGGTAATAGCAGCAATAGCACCACCTCCTCCACCAATTGCTAATCCATAGCCAGCTCCAGTCCAGAATTTACCCTTTTTGTCAATAATAATACGGTCGATTTGAGACCCGGAGAATGATAGTGCAAAATTGTTTAATTGTTCGGGATTATAGGTTTGATTACTTTGCCAGAGTACAAGTTCAGTATCAGTAACATAGAGTAATCTACCGACGTGCTGTTTGCTGTTACAGGATACAATAACAGTTTCAGTAACTTTCTCCTGGGCATGAACAGGAGAAGAAAATATAATCCAGAAAAAAAGCAAAGAGAACACCACTTTCCCCAGAAAAATATCTTGTCTATTATAATCAAAAGACATACGTTTTTTGATTATATTTACGGTTTTTTTATTAGTATTCATCACCATCCTCCTTATTTTATTATCGATATTATCTGTTTTCACTTGATTTTTAAGACAAATCTTGTTCCAAAATTATATTTTTTGGTTTTGTATAAAATTAGTAATATTTTAAATTATTAATTATCAATACTTTATGATGTACTTTTTTCCTTACCCTATTAAATAAGGTGTGCATGGTTGATGAAGAAAAGTTATAATAAAGTATACAGGGAGTTATAAAATTTTATAAGTGTGTAATATAAAAGAGAAAATTTTCAGTTAGGATTATATAACAATAATTGAAAACTTATGAATCTTTTTTAATGGATATGATGGAAAATATAACTATATAAGGAAAGGTACTGTTTTCATTGTAAATCAATATCTACAGATTAATGTCCAGTTCCTTTATAAGCCGGTTGAGATAGGTTCTCTGGATTTTCAGCATTTCGGCTGCTTTGGTTTGGCTCTTATTTGCAAAACGCAGTGTTTTCTCGATATACTGTTTTTTGAATTTCATTTGGGCCTCTTCCAAAGGTATTCCGGTTTTAATTTCTTCTGCAGAATGATCTTCAGATAATGTTGGCAAAACTTCCGGAGTTAATTCAGATTTGGTGGTCAGCACCACTGCTCTTTCGATAACATTTTCCAGTTCGCGGATATTACCCGGCCAGGGATATTTTTTTAGGATTTCAAAAGCTTTTGTTGAGATTTCAGTAATATTTTTCTGCATTCTTTGGCTATGTTTTTGTAAAAAATGTTCAGCCAATAACTCAATATCTCCCGGCCTTTCCCGTAAGGCAGGAAGGTGTATACTCATTACATTCAATCTGTAGAAGAGATCTTCCCGGAATAAATTTTTTTTGATCATATTTTGAAGATTTTTGTTAGTTGCTGCTATAAAGCGAACATCGACCTTAATAGTATCAGTACCTCCCACACGTTGAAATTCACCGTACTCAAGCACGTGAAGAAGCTTTGCCTGTATGGCTGGAGAAAGATCCCCGATTTCATCCAGAAAAATCGTTCCCTGGTCAGCTAATTCAAAACGTCCCTTTTTTTGTTTGATCGCACCCGTAAATGCCCCTTTTTCATGACCAAAAAGATCGGATTCAAGCAGTTGCTCCGATAAAGTGGTACAGGTAACCTGGATAAAAGGTCTATCTTTACGATCACTTAAGGTATGAATGGTTCTGGCTAATAACTGCTTGCCGGTTCCACTTTCACTCTGTATCAATATTGTGGTCATACTGGGTGCAGCCTTTTTTACCAGATCCATAATTTTTTGCATATCTTGGCTCTTTCCCACTACCATCGTATATTTATCTTCCACTTCCTGGCGCAGTAATTTATTCTCTTTCTGAAGATTTTTATGTTCCAGGGTTTTTTTGACTACAATGAGTATATGATCAGGATTTCCAGGTTTTAGAAGAAAATCGGAAGCACCTTTTTTCATAGCTGCCACCGCATTTTCAATGGTTCCATGACCGGTTAAAATAATGATAGGAAGCTCGGAATTCAGTTTTTGAATACGATTCATTACCTGAATTCCATCCATATCCGGCAGCATTAAATCAAGAAGTACAAGATCAATTTTTTGATTTTTAATAATCTCCAGACAATCGGTTCCATTTAAGCTCTGAAGAGTATCAAATCCCTCGGCTTTGAGACGATCGGTTAGTGATTTGCATATTTTGGGATCATCATCAACAACCAATATTTTTTCTACTCCCATTTTTTATCCTCTTTTCTTTAAATATTATTACCCCCGGGAAGGCTGAAAGTAAAGGTGGTTCCTTCACCTGCCTTACTTTTAACTTTAATGTCTCCACCATGCAGGGAAATCAGTTTTTTTATAATGTACAATCCCAGCCCAAGGCCGTGGATAGGCTGTTGTGATTTATTTTTAACCCGTTCAAATTGTTTGAATATAATTTTATGCTTGGATGCTGGTATGCCCATTCCATGATCAATAATTGAGATCCCAACAGATTTAGGGGCATCATCTTTCCCATCAGGGGGTGAAAATTCGGTTTTAATAACAATTGTATCTTTTTCATGGGTGTATTTGATGGCGTTGTCAATCAGATTTATGAAAATTGTGCGTAACCAAACTTGATCGGCAAATACCCAGATTTTTTTTGAGATTTTTGTCTGGAAATGGATATTTTTTTCCTGAGCCAGGGGTAACATAAATTTTTTTATAGATTTAATATGATCACTTAATTGGATTTTTACTAAATGAATATCGATCTTATCGGCCTCGATTTTGGTTATATCTAAAAGATTGGTAATCATGCGTTCCAGATGGTTGCCGCATTCTTGAATCATTTTTAAATAGTTTTCCACTCCTGGTTTGGGTTTTTCTGGGATTCCCTTCAGCAAATTATTAACTGAGAAGTTAATTGAGGTTAAAGGATTTTTTAATTCATGCGAGACATGAGATACAAATTCGGATTTTAAGCGATTCAACTCTGCCAATTTTTTCTTGGCGGATCTTTCCAAAAGCATGGTAGCCTGAATGTTTAAGCGATCCATGGTGAGAATACCTTCTTCTGCCATGGGTACAATCAGTTCAAGATCCTGATAGGTAAATCTGGTGCCAGCCCTTTTTCTTCCTAAAAGTAAAAATGCCTTTAATTTTTTTTGTACGAATATTGGTACTATGAGTTCTATATCCAGAAATTCCAGACAGGAGTTATCAGATAAAAAGGATGCATCCAATAAATCTCCGCGTCCTTTCTTAATTAAACCTTTTTTTTCTTTTTTTATCTGTTGAATAATATCATCAGATTCGGTAAAGATCAGACATTGTTGATTTTCTTTCGGTATACCGGTAGATCCCTGTAAAATGTACTGTTTCTTTGCATTTATAATAAGGGCAATTTTTTCACAGGGGATAGCCTTGTTTATATGGTCAATTACCAGGGAAGGTAATGTATTTGAATTTTGAGCAAGGGTTAATACCTTGCTGAAATTCTGCATGGCCAGTTGATAATTATATCTCACCCGGTAAAATGTTTTATTTACAAAAACCTGAACTTTTTGTTTTAAGGGTGCGAAAAGGATGGCGATAACAACGGTAAAGACAATGGCAAGGAGGTTGCTGGTTTGAGGGCTTTTAGTATAGAGAATATGGCTTATACCAACAACAATAATTAAATATAGTGCTATTATAATTCCTGTAATTATGGAATAGACGATTCCACGGTTAATAATAAAATCAATGTCAAATAATTGATATTTAACTATTGATATGGCACAGGCAAGGGGAATAAGCAATAAAAATATATAATTAATTTCTTCTATAAGAGGGGGTTTAATTCCCAATATGAGGGGTAAAGTCCAGAAAAAGAGAAAAGGGATGTTTCCGAATATGAATGATCCCAAAATCCATAACACCCGGTTTCGGTTTTCTTTGGAATCGGACACCATAAGAGAATGTATTAATATGGCCATGCTGGCTATGAGATAACAGATGAGTAATAAGCGGAATCCATTATAAAATCTACTATAGACCAGATAGGAACTAAAACTGTGGGTAAGTATATAATCTAAATAATATCTTTCTAGTAACATGGTAAATAAGAAGCTGGGCAGGAATATATATATAATATGGAAAAATTTTTTTTTAATAATTTTTTTAGGAGTGGGAAATATAAGGGTGAACCAGAGGACAAAAGGAGGTACAAGAGGATAAACTATAAAATTTAAAACCGGATGAATAAATTCAACAAAGTTGTGGTTATAGGGATACCCGTTCCATATAAACATAGCTGACAGAGATACGGTCATACACAAGCCCCAAAAAACCTGCGCAGGTTTGAAGGTAATTTTTTTTAAGAGAACAAATATTCCTATTAGCCATAAAAAGGAACCGAAACATAAGTGAAGCCATAAACTCCAGGATTTGTGAAAGTGAATTAAATTGACCGGAATTGAAAAAAGATGTTTATCTCTTTGAATGATAGCCTGGATGGTTTCGCCTGCTTTTTTACTATCTAAAATATAATTAACATCAATATTTTCATTTATTTCCCATCCATCTAAGGATAAAATAATATCATTTAATTTTAGTTGAATAGCCGTATTCTTTGAATCTGGAATTATTTTAGTTATTACAAAGTTTTTTTGAATAATTTTTCCGTTAAAAGGGAATCCACCTCTTTGGGATGTATTATAAATTCCATATATACCTGTAGTTAAAAAAAGGAAACTTAAAAAAACACTAAGAATTTTAATTATTTTTGGCTTCATCTGGATTTACCAGATTTTTATAAATAGGTCGCAACATCCTAGAAAATATTAAGTTGAAAATTATTTATTAAAATCAGAAATTAATATACATAATAATAATTAATAAAACAAGAAAGAAATAATCAGGCTTTTTCCAGAATGCTGTCTATTACTCAATTCCATCTTTTTTTCTTATAAGCTCAGCAGTAATTCTACCGGATTCATAAATAGTGGGAAGTCCGCTGCCGGGATGGGTACCACCTCCTACCAGATAGCAGTTGCCAAACTCTTCGAATTGGTTATGAGGACGAAAGAATAACATTTGTCCCATATTATGAGCCAGATTAAAGGTTGCTCCCTTAAAGACATCCTTTTCCTGTTCCCAGTCAAGGGGAGTAATTATTTTTTCCTGTTCTATACTCTCTTTTAATCCTTTATATCCTCCCCGGGTTTCCAGCAGATTAATGATATTATCCCGAAATGTTTTTTTCTTTTGGTTCCAGTCGATATGGCTTTTGTTGTTGGGTACAGGAATCAGAACATAAAGAGTGGATTTTCCCTTGGGAGCCAGGGTTGAATCTGTAACACAAGCATTCTGTACGTATAGGGAAGGATCCTCTGATAATATCTTGGAATCAGTGATTTCTTCCACATTTTTTTTGTAATCATCCGCAAAAATAATACTGTGATGAGGGATATGAGGATAGGTTTTATTTACTCCCAAATAGAGCATATAAGTGGAACAGGAATATTTTTTCTTGTCTAATTTTTTATCAGTATACTTTTTCCGATGTTCTACCGGGATCAAGGTTTTCATGGCCTGGGCAAAATCTGCATTAATAATAACATAATCAGATTTTACTTCCTTACCGTTTTTTAATCGGACTCCAGTTGCTTTTTTATTTTGAATCAACACTTCTTTCACCGGAGTTCCGGTTTGTACAGTACCGCCATCTTCTTCAAAGGCTTTCTTCATACCCTGCGCAAGCTGGTTAAGGCCACCGGTTACATGGTAAATACCGCCTCCGTGTTCAATATAGGAAATGATACTGAACAAGCCGGGAGCACTCCAGGGAGACATGCCGATATATTTGGCCTGAAATGTAAAAGCAATGCGGACATCCGGATCATCATAATAACGACCCAGAACATTATAGAGGCTGGTATGTGCATCCAGATAGGGAAGAGAACTTACAAGCTGCCAGGACAAAAAGTCACTGAGTTTTCCGTAAGGCATGGAAAGGCAGGGAATGAGTTTACCGTATTTTCTTTCCTCTTTTCTTAAATATTTCAGATATCCTGAAAAACTTCCCGGAGCAAATGCTTCCAGAGTTTTTTTCATTTTTTCTTTATCCTGAGAGGGATAAAGTTCCCGTCCGCCGCTGAATTTTAATCGATACATGGGATCAAGGTGTTTGATTTCAAAATAATCTTCCATGTTTTTCCCGGTAGTATGAAATATGGTTTCCAGTACATCTGTCATCATAAAAAAAGTGGGACCTAAATCGAAGGTGTATTCACCTAATTTAAAAGAAGAATTTCGTCCCCCTATATATTCCTGTTTTTCATAAATGGTAGTATTGTATCCCTGATGAGCAAGAAGCATACCTGCAGCCAGGCCTCCTGGTCCGGCTCCGATAATTATAATTTCTTTATCAGCCATAACTACTCCTTATTTAATAAGATTATATATGTAATGTAAATTGTTATCCATAAAAATCTACATATAATATACGCAATATTCAAGAATTTTTTATATGAAGACTATTTTCTATAGACTTTTTATTTGTTAACATTATTATATTTATGCACAAATTAAAAAAAAAAATTAAAAAAAACTTGCTTTTTTAAAAAAATTTTAGTATTATTTGCAGTTAAATATGGAGAAAGAGATTATTGATGCAGTATTATTCACAAATTTTATTAGATTGTTTGTCTTGGTGGTGGCGCTTTTTTATAGAGTGTCTCACCTGAAATGCAGGTAAATAATACAGCTAAATAATTAGATAATAATAAGGTGAGAACATTCAGTAAGGTTCTCACCTTTTTTTATTTATATTTTAAAAGCCGTGGGAACCGGAAGAGTTTTCACGGCTTTTTTTATGCGGAAATATATAAATGGGATACGGATGAATGCAAGCAAATTTGAAAATAAATATGAAAATATAAGAATTATTATCATCGGAATAGGAATTACTTTCGATTGCGATAGCGATACCGATTCCGATACTGACTTTGATGTGATGGTTATAAGAAAAAGAGAAAATAATTGATAGACATTAAAGAAATAAAAAAGGAGGGAAATATGGATATAAAACAAGCCATCCAAAAAGTAATAGATGCACAGAACTTGTCATTTGATCAATCCTATAGTGTCGCCTCCCATATCATGAACGGAGAAACCACTGATGCCCAGATCAGTGCCTTGTTGGTATCCTTACGACTTAAAGGAGAGACCATTGATGAAATTTCCGGATTTGTAAAAGCTATGAGAGAAAAAGCAACTGTTATAGCCTGTAAAAATAATATTCTCATAGATACGTGTGGTACAGGAGGGGACAATAAAAATACCTTTAATGTTTCCACGGTAAGTGGATTTGTGGCTGCTGGAGCCGGGTGCTATATCGCTAAACACGGAAATAAATCAGTTTCAAGTAGTTGTGGCAGCGCAGATATTTTAACTCAATTAGGTATTAATATCAACATTGATCCTCAGACTATGGCCAAATGTATAGATGAAAACGGATTTGGATTTTTATACGCTCCTCTTCTGCATAAAGCCATGAAATATGCTATCGGACCCCGTAGAGAAATAGGAGTGCGTACTATTTTCAATATACTGGGCCCTTTGACCAATCCGGCCAAAGCAGACCGACAGTTGATGGGAGTATTCCGGGAAGAATTGACCGAACTTTTGGCTAATGTATTGAAAAATTTAGGATCTACACATGTTCTGGTTGTTCATGGTGAGGAGGGAGTTGATGAAATTTCCATATCGGGAAGAACCAGGGTAAGTGAGTTAAAAGATGGGGAAATAAGAAATTATTTTATATCCCCGGAAGATTTTGGTTTAAAAAAATGTGATTTTTCTGAAATAATAGGTGGAGATCCTATTAAAAATCATCAGATCACTCTCGAGATCTTGGAGGGACAGGAAGGGGCTGCCCGGGATATGGTATTACTGAATGCCGGGGCGGTAATCTATCTCAGTGATAAGGCGAATTCTATCCTGGAAGGAATCGAAATGGCTGCCAAATCAATTGATTCCGGCAAAGCTAAAGAAAAAGTCGAGTATTTACGAGAATTGACAAATCTGGAGAACTGATGGATATTTTGGATACAATAGTCAGTTATAAAAAGAAAGAAATAGAAAAATTAAAATCAAGGGTTTCTGTTTCTTTAAACAATCAGTACCCTGAGTATAATAACCGTAAAAATAATTTTACGGTTAGCATGAAAATGCCAGGGATATCCATTATTGCTGAAATAAAAAGAAAATCACCATCAGCAGGAAATTTTAAAAAAAATTTTGATCCGGTGAGAATTGCTATAGAGTATGAAAAGAACGGAGCTGATGGTATATCTGTATTAACAGATAAAAAGTTCTTTGGTGGAGAAACAAAACATCTCTCTTTCCTAAAAGATAACATCAAGCTGCCGGTTTTAAGAAAAGATTTTATTATTGACCCTTATCAATTGCATGAATCGAAAATTTTAGGAGCAGATTGTATTCTTCTGATTGCCCGTATTTTAGAGGAAAAAAGACTTAAAGAATTTATATCCATAACCAGAAACCTGGGAATGTCATCTCTGGTAGAAGTTCATTCCCGACAGGAAATAGAAAAGAGTATTGCCTGCGGGGCTGAGATCATTGGTATTAATAACCGAGATTTAAGTACTTTTGAAGTGAATATAGAGAAATCGTTACAATTAGCGGCGTTAATTCCGGATCATATAGTCAAAATTAGTGAGAGTGGTATTCACCATGCTTCCCAGGTAAAAAAACTGTATGAATCCGGATTCGATGGTGTACTGATTGGGGAAACATTCATGAGATCAGAAGAACCCGGCAAATTAATACAGCAATGGAAGCGGGAAGTATCTTGTTTGGCAAATGATTCCAATATTATTACCAAGGATTATATTCTTTAACATTATGGTAGAATTAATAAAAAAGTTACAATGATGAAATGTAAATACAAAACCAGAATTAAAATTTGTGGAATATCCACCAGA
>CAZKMO010000003.1:0-64352 GCA_964554015.1 uncultured bacterium | reverse complement strand
TTTCATATGTTCCAATAATCGTATTGATGAGGTGGGGGTTACTCCGGGGAAGGGAGGAATCACTCAGGAAAAATTGCCGGTTTTTAATACTGTGGAAGCGGCTGTGAAACAAACTGCTGCCGATACCTCGGTTATCTTTGTTCCCCCGGTTTTTGCTGCCGATGCTATTATGGAAGCGGCTGAAAGCGGTGTCAGATTAATTGTCTGTATCAGTGAGGGCATACCCACTTTGGATATGATTAAGGTTATTACCTTTTTACAGGGTAAAAAGGTTCGTTTGATTGGACCTAATTGTCCTGGTGTCATTACTCCCGGAAAATGCAAGATTGGCATAATGCCAGGTTTTATTCATTCTCCGGGCAAAATCGGAGTAATATCCAGAAGCGGTACTTTAACCTATGAAGCAGTTGATCAGCTTACCAAACAAGGATTAGGACAGACAACCTGCATCGGTCTGGGAGGAGATCCCATTATAGGCACCAGATTCATTGATGCCTTAAAACTTTTTAAAAATGATCCGGAAACAGAAGGCGTGGTAATGATTGGTGAAATAGGAGGAGGTGATGAAGAAGCAGCAGCTGCATATATAAAAGAGGAATTTAATAAACCGGTAGTAGGTTTTATTGCAGGGAGAACTGCACCTCCCGGGAAACGGATGGGACATGCCGGTGCTATCATAGCAGGAGGAAAAGGAACTGCGAAAGAAAAGATAGATACTTTACGCAAATGCGGAGTAACTGTGACTGATTCACCGGCCGATATAGGAATAACTATGCAAAAAGTGCTGAAGTCAGCTTAAAATTATAATTATATCAAATGCAAACAATTGAACCCACATCTATCCCAACCTTTCCCAACTGCTTTGTCTGCGGACAGGATAATCCCTGTGGATTACAGTTGAAATTTTCCTTGCACAAGGGAAAATCGGAAACTAGGTTTCAGGGTGGCAGCCAGCATCTCGGATATGAAAATATGGTTCATGGCGGTATTATCAGTGCCATTTTAGATGATGCTATAATATGGGCATTATATGCTGCCAAAGAAACCTTAGGATTGACTGCAGAACTGAAGATTCGATTTTTGAAACCGGTTCTTATAAAAAAGGAATTTATTGTTCAGGGGGAAATACTGGAAGATAAAGGTAAATTGCTAATAGGAAAGAGCACTCTAAAAGATGAAAACGACAAGATATATGCGAAAGCCAGAGCAAAAATAGTATTGTTAAAATAGGTGTAATAAAATTATAATTTATTGAGGAAAATTATGGCAAAAGTAGATATTAACAAATTAAGCAAAATTGTAGGAAAAGATAATATCAGGGATGATCCGGCAACCAGATATGTGTATGGCTCAGATTCATCTGTGCATGAGGCATTTGCCTGGGTAGTGATTCGTCCGGAAACAAAAGAACAGGTACAGAAGATTGTCCGTTATGCCAACTCAGAGAAAATTCCTGTTACCCCTCGAGGATCGGGTTCAGGAATGTCAGGACAGGCAGTACCTATTAAAGGGGGTATTGTCCTGGATTTAAAAAAGATGAATAAAATTCTGGAAATAAATCTCCAGGATGGATATTGCCGAGTAGAAGCGGGAGTGATTGATGATGACTTGAACAGGGCTTTGAAACCCTATGGTGTTTTTTATCCGGTGGCCCCTGCTTCCAGCCGAGTGGCGACCATTGGTGGTGAAATTGCCAATAATGCCAGCGGAGTACGATCAGTGAAGTATGGTGCTGTTAGAGATTCCCTGCTGGGAATGGAAGTGGTAATGGCTGACGGAAGTTTAGTACACCTGGGCTCCCGGACCAGAGTGGAAGCAGCTGGATATCAATTGGACAGATTAATAGTAGGCTCAGAAGGTACCCTGGGAGTCATTGTAGAGGCAATGTTGAAATTTGTTCCCCTTCCCAAATTCCGCTGTCTGGGAGTAGCAAATTTTAATACCTTAGAAGATGCCGGCGATACCATAGCTGCCATTATGGCCGGGGGGTGTCAGCCTTCCCTGCTGGAACTGATGGATAATGTTGCTATTACTGCAGTGAATAAAGCCATGGATATGGGATTACCGGATGTGGAAGCAATTTTAATGTTTGAAGCTGATGGGATGGTAAAAGAGGCAGTAGATTTCGAGATTGAAAAAATGAAAAAGATTTGTCAAGAACATAAGGGAAGCGGGATACAGTACAGCTATGATACAGAAACGCGAACCAAACTTTTTGCCGGAAGAAAAAAACTGTTTCCAGCCTTGTCAAAGTATAAGGATCTGTATTCCTGCACCTCTCTTGCTGATGATATGGCAGTACCTTATTCCAAAATGGCTAAAATGGCCCGCAGGATTCATGAGATTGCCAAAAAGAATAATGTTATAATGACTGCTTATGGCCATTGCGGTTCCGGTTGTATGCATACAAAAATTCTTATGGATGCAACCAAAGGAAAACAGTGGTATAATGCCAAAAAAGCGGTGCAGGAAATTTATGACTATGTAATGGAAATGGGTGGGACTACTTCAGCTGAACACGGAATCGGATTATCTAAAGCCCCTGCCTTTAAACGGGAAAAAAAGGATTCACTTCCTTATATGAAAGCCATCAAAAATGCACTTGATCCTAATAATATTTTAAATCCAGGGAAGATGATGGATGCTCCTGATGATTGGGTTACTGCTACTAAATTACGGTATAACGTTAATTAATCTTTTACCTTAATACTATTTTGGGAAAGGTGGAATGGAAACAAAAAATCTAAAAAATTGGGTTGATGATCTCAATCGCTGCATACGCTGTGGTTACTGTTTTGAAGGATGTCCGGTATTTCAGGAACAAGGGTGGGAAGTCGATGGAGCTCGGGGCAAGATTGTGCTTAGTTATGGTTTATTATATGATGAATTAGAACCTTCCGATTTTATTGCCCAGAAATTATATGAATGCACGTTTTGTAAGGATTGTGTAGAAAGATGTTCTGCCAATGTTTCCATACCGGATATCATATCGGCCGTGCGGGCTGATTTGTATGAGGCTGGTTATCATTATGAAGCACACGATCTCCTTTTAGATAAAATTCAACAGAGTGGTAATATTTTTAATCAAAACTTAACTGCTCCTGAATTTAAAGGGGAAAAAACTGTTTTATTAGGGTGCAGATTATTGGAGAGAAAACAGGATTCGGAAAAATATCTTCATATTTTGGAGAAATTAGGAGTTAAACCAAAAACTTTTGAAGAAACCTGCTGTGGTATGCCCTTTGCGGTTTTAGGAAATAAAAAAGGTTTTTCTGAACAGCAAAATACATTCAGAGAGTCTATTCCTGATACCAATGATGAAATTATATGCGCCTGTACTACCTGTGTATTTTTCATTAAGAAGAAATATCCTGATTTGAAGGCAAAATATATTATAAATGAAATTGTGAAACTGCTTCCGAATTATAAAAATAAGATTAAAAAACTTAACCTGAAAGTAACCTATCATGATCCCTGTAATGTGGCCAGAGGTTTGGATATGGTTGACGAACCACGATGGTTGTTGAATGAAATAGGTGCTGAAGTTATTGAAATGTCTACCTTTGGTAAGGAAGCAACCTGCTGTGGAGGAGGAGGGGGATTACTGGTTACGGATAAAAAATTATCTCAACAGTTAGCTTTCAATCGGGTTAAACAAGCAGTGGAGACCAAGGCAGATTATTTAGTAACCTTATGCCCTACTTGTGAATTAAATCTTAAGAATATGGCTGCTGAATACAATGGAAAAATAAAGGTATTAAATGTACTTGATTTAGTGGCGGAAGCATTAAATTGATTTATTCAAAACTGAGGAATGAAAATGAAATTTGAAAGTTTGAAAAAATGGCAGGATAAATTACATGTATGTATACGCTGTGGCTATTGTTTTGAAAACTGTCATATTTTTAAAATAACCGGATGGGAATCAGATACTCCCAGGGGGAAATTAATCATGCTGTATGGTATGCTTCAGGGTAATATCAAACCGGATGAAGAAATAGTTGAAAGAATATTTGAATGTTATATGTGCAAACGCTGTGATGCTGCCTGTTCAGCTAAAGTTGATATTACCGATATTTTAAATGATGCCAAAGCTGATTTTGTAGAGGCAGGATTTGAAGCTTTGGGAACTACCTCCCGAACCAATGATGATCTGTGCAGTCGTTGCCGGATTTGTATCTCAGTCTGTAAACATGAAGCCAGATCCTATGATGAAAAAAACGATAAAATCGTAGTGGACAGAGTTAAATGCCAGAGTTGTGGTTGCTGTGTGGCAGCCTGCCCCTCTGGTGCAGCCTACAGCCGGGAAGGATTTGGCTTAAGTCAGAAAGAATTATATGAACAGGTAGAAGAATTTCTGGAAGGAGTTAATGAATGAAAACAAAGACTGTTGTGTTTTATTGTAACTGGTCTACTTATCCGGGATTGCAATTTTCCCGAACCTTATCCCAGCAAACTGATAATCAGCATAAATTTCTGGTAAGCATGTGTTCCGGTCGTATTTCACCGGAATTAATTTTACAAACCTTTCAGAAAGGTGTGAGTGGTGTGTTAATAACCGCCTGTCCTGAGGAAAAATGTGAGCATGATGGAAATTATAAAACTGTGGGGAGAATTACCTTATTAAAAATGATGCTTTACCAAATCGGTATTAATCCGGACAGATTGAGACTGGAATGGGTTGATAAAGGGGAATCAGCAAAATTGCAGCAGATTGTAAATAATTTTGTTGATGATATAAATAATCTGGGACCAATAGTGTATTGATCATAATTAATCAGAAATGGTAAGAAAAGGAATGAATTTTTTTTGAGAAAATATTGTATTATGTGTATATTCAATGTATCTGCTGAAAAACAGTGGAGGTAAAAAGATGGCAAAAATGGCAATTACCGTAAATGGTTCAGAAACCAAAAATGTGTATCCCCCTTTTATATTGGGGTCATCAGCTGTTGCCAGCGGGGATGACGTTATTATTTTCTTTTGTCCGGGGGGAGCACCAGCTATGAAAAAAGGAAAACTTCAAGAATTAAACCAAGCTGCACCATCACTTCCGGATCTGGAAGAATTATACAAAGGTTTTCTCAACTTAGGAGGAAGGTTACTGGTGTGTGAATTAGCCTTTGATGTGCATGATTTTACCCGGGAGGATTTAAATGACGGGATTGAAGTAGTCGGTGCGACCACCTTTATCAATGAAGCCAAAGATGCAACTTTGACTTTTTCGTTTTAAACAGATATATTAAGGGTTAAGGTTTAAAAGTTTCCAGCTTAAAAGTTTGTAATAATGATTAAAAAATGTTATTATATTAAATCAAGAATTTCGAACATTAACCGGGAACCCTGAACCTATAACCTTCACAGTCATGTATGAAATTAATTTTTAAAAAAGGAGATAGGCAAAATGGCAGTAAAGACACTTGATACTTTAGGATTAAAATGTCCCCAACCAATTTTAAAAGTGGCAGCCATGCTCCCTCAGTTAAATCCGGGTGATACTCTGGAAGTTCAAGCAGATTGTGAATCCTTTCCCAATGATATTAAAGCCTGGTGTCAAAAGACAGGAAAAACATTACTGATGTGCACCACTGATGCCGAGGGAAAACATAAAGCACAAATACAAATTTAATATACGATAAATTAACCCTGTATATTATATATTTCATAAAAGAAGGATTCTTTCTTGTAACTAAATAATAGTTTGAAATATAATTTTAATTTATTTTTAAATGGGATTTAAAATGGAATCTAATGGAAAAGAAAAATTTACTCCCAAAATAGTAGGGTACCTATGTAATTGGTGTACTTATGCAGCCGCGGACTTAGCAGGCTCTTCCAAATTGGAGATTGCTCCTAATTTAACTGTTATTCGGGTAATGTGTTCCAGTCGGATTGATTTTAATTTGGTATTAACCACTTTTTTCAATGGAGCGGATGGTATATTAATTGGTGGATGTCATCCAGGTGACTGTCATTATGATAAGGGGAATTATTATACCCGCCGCAGATATGCAATGTTGAAGAGTGTGTTTAAAACACTTAAAATTGATCCGGAGCGGCTTCAATTAGCCTGGATATCAGCCTCAGAAGGTAATAGATATGCTGATGTAGTTAACAGTTTTACGGAAAAAATTAAAAAGTTAGGTCCCAATCCTTTGAATGAAAATCCCTATTATTAAAAAAGGGAGATTTTAAAATGAGTAACTCAAATAATGTTCTTATAATTGGAGCAGGAATAGCCGGTATGCAGGCAAGTCTTATGCTTGCCAAGGCCGGCAAGAAAGTTGTCCTGGTTGAAAAACTTCCCATCATTGGAGGAAATACCATAAAAAACGAGGAAAGCTTTCCCAATTTAGAATGTTCAACCTGTATGGTAGCCCCTGTACAGCAGGATGTACTGCAAAATGATAATATTGAAGTTATGACTTTAAGTGAAGTTAAGGCTGTTAACGGTCAAGTTGGCAATTTTACTGTCACCATCAATAAAAAAGCTAGATATGTAAGTTTGACAGAATGCATTGGATGCGGAGCCTGCTATGAACCCTGTCCGGTTAGTTTACAGAATGAATGGGAAGAAAATCTGGGCAAAAAGAAGGCTATTTATGTACCCTGTGACGGTTCCCTTCCTAATGTCCCTGCTATTAATTCCGGGCATTGTTTACGATTATCCGGAAAAAAAAGCTGTAATGCCTGTGCGGAAGCTTGTATGTTTGGGGCTATTAATTTTTCTGATAAGGATGAACAGGTAAAAATCGAGGTTGGGGCAATTATAATCGCCACCGGATTTGATTTATATGGAGGTAAGCTACTTTCTGCTTTTGGATATGGTACATTACCTAATGTTTACACCTCCATGGAATTCGAGAGACTCTATGCTTCTAATGGCCCCACTTCAGGTGAACTGTTACTCCGGAAAGGGAAAAAATTACCTGATTCAGTAGCAATAGTCCATTGTATAGGCAGAAAAGAGCTGGGGTATTGTTCCGGGGTCTGTTGTATGTATTCCTTTAAATATGCCCATTTTATAAAAGATAAATTGCCGGAGGCAACGGTATATAATATTTATTCTGATATATGTGTTCCTAATAAAAGCTATCAGAGCTTTTATAATAAAATAAAAGATTCCAATAGTACTTTTATTTTTCAGTCTGCCCCGGATATTGTACAAATAGCCGGGAATAACGGAAAATTACAGGTTAAATTAACTGCTGGCAAAGGTTCTAAGAATTCCCTGAACGTAGATATGGTAATTCTTTCCTGTGCTCTGGTTCCGGCAAAAACATCAAAAGAGCTTGCCGATATCTTAGGCATTGAACGTGACCGCAAGGGATTTTTTCAAACCCGGAAAGGGTATATCGGTACGGTTCAAACCTCTGTGGATGGAATTTTCACTGTTGGCTGCGCAGAAGGGCCCAAAGATATTGAGGATTCTGTTATTCAGGCAGAATCTGCAGTCGGAGAAGTATTTTCATTATTAGGATAAAGGGAGAGGTAAACAATATGAGTACGAAAATCGGTATTTATATATGTGAATGCGGTCCCAATATCGCAGATAATATTAATATAGATGAAGTTATAGAAAGAATATCATCATCGGAAGATTATAAAAATAAACAATTAATTATCAAACCCTATAAACTGCTTTGTTCTAATGAAGGCAAGGAGTATCTAGAAAAGGAGATAAAAGATAATGAATTAACTCACCTGGTTATTGCCGCCTGTTCTCCCCGGGATCATGAGATTACCTTTATTAATATCTGCAAAAAAACCAAGTTAAATCCTTATTTGTATAAAATGGTTAATATCCGGGAACAATGCGCCTGGATGATACCTGATAAAAAGAAAGCTACTGAGAAAGCAATTAGTTACATTAAAGCTGCCATAAACCGGGTTTTACATCAATCTGTCCTTATAGAGAAACAACTGGACAGTAATCCCAATGTTCTGGTTATCGGAGGTGGAATAACGGGAATGGAAACAGCACTTTCTCTGGCCAGTAAACAAAGAAGAGTGTATCTGGTTGAGAAAAATTCTATTTTAGGGGGTAATGCCCAGTCATTTAAAAATTTATTGCCCCGTCAGGAGAATAATACTGATTTGGTGGCAAAGAAAATTACTGCCATACAGGAAAATGAAAATATAGAAGTTTTTACTGACTCAAAATTAGAAAATGCCGTAGGTTTTTTTGGTAATTTCGAAGTAACAGTAAAAAGTACAAAAAAGGATCAAACCGCAAATGAATTTGTAGTCGGTGCTATTGTGCTTGCTACTGGTTTTGCCTTAATGCCAACAGAAAAATTGAAAAAGCATGCTTATGGTAAAGATGATAATGTCTATACTGCCCTGGAAATTGAACAAATGATGAAAGCAAAGGGTAAAATTGTGCTTAAATCAGGAAAAGAGCCCAAATCCGTGGGATTGATACATTGTGTGGGAAGAGAGGATAGAGGGTATTGCTCTCGGATTTGCTGTAATTATATGTTAAAAATTATATCCTATTTAAAAGATCAGTCTGATACTATTTTAATCAAAGATTTTTATAAGGATCTATGTCTTCCCCATAAATACGATCAGGAATATTTTGATACTATGGCAAAAAAGAAGGTGGATTTTATACGCATCAGTGATATAACAACTAAAAAAACCCACATCACCTATACAGAAGTCAATGGGAGTAAAAAAGAAGCGGATCTGGATATGATTATTCTTGCCCCTGCCATGGTACCTGCAGAAGGCACAGAAGAATTAGCCGAACTTTTGAATGTACCTTTACATCCAACAAAATTTTTTCAGGAAGCGCATTCTCAGCTTAATCCGATAGGAACTTCCTTAGAAGGAATTTATATAGCCGGAGGATGTCATGGACCCCAGGGCATATCAGAGTCAGTATTGCAGGCCAAAGCAGTACAGGGAAAGATAGTGACTCAATTGATACCGGGTGAGAAGATAATTCCTGAAGTAAAGGTTTCTGAAATTATCCCAGATTTCTGTATGGGATGCCAGACCTGTAGGGAGGTATGTTGTTACGGAGCCATTACTTTTGATCCTGAGCGGGGAATATGTGTTGTTAATGAGGCAATTTGTCGGGGATGTGGTAATTGTGTGGGGAGTTGTCCCTCCGGTGCTATTCGTGCTAAACATTTTACTACTATTCAGATACACCAAGAAATGAAAGAAGCCATCAGTTAAAGGAGCACTCGATGAAGAAAATCCAAACTAAGGGAGTGAAAATTTCTTCAAATAAGGATTATAGAGATTCCATAGTGGATATTTTAAAAAAGATGCTACAGAGTAAATCTGTTGATGCCGTACTGGTTCCTATGAGAGTACCGGCTAAGGATTCCTATGCCTGGATTCTGGTAAAAGATGAAAAATTACTGACTGAAGCTGATCCAGCAGCGCCCATAATGCCTATACAGGGAGCCAGGGCCTTGAGCAGCTTTTCCCGTAAAGGACAATCTATGCTTAAAATTGCTGCCTTAATGAGGCCGTGTGAAATCAGGGCAACTATCGAACTTTCAAAATTGAATCAGGTTAATTTGGAAAATGTTACTCTCATTAGTTATGATTGTCCGGGTGCTTTACCCATGGAAGATTATCTGAATGATCCGGAAAAGGGGGAGAAAAAATTTAACGATATTTTAAAAAAATTGGATTTTCAGAATAAATCCATAAAACCAGTATGTAAGATATGCGATCAATTTTCTCTACTGCCGGTCAGTGATCTGCATTTTACCTTATTTCATGATCAAAATAATACTATGTTTTTAATAGCCAATAGTAATAGAGGTAATCTGGTATTAAAAGAAATTGGTATGGAAGCTTCCCACACTGTATCAGCATGGGCTAACGGTATCCAAGAAATAAAAGATAAACGTGCAGCTCAGAAAAAAGGAAGGTTTACCCAAATAAAAAAGATGGTGGAAGGATTCAACAGTTTGCTTGCCACTTTTTCTGATTGTATAGGATGTCATAATTGCCAAAGTGCCTGTCCGATTTGTTACTGCCGTCAGTGTTATTTTGATTCAGAATCGGTAACTTCTGGAACCGACTTAACGATGTTAAAGGCAAAAAAAAGAGGGAGTATCTCTTTACCGCAAAACAGAATAATGTTTCAGGTGGGACGAATGTCGCATATGAGTCTTTCCTGTGTTTCCTGCGGTTTATGCACAGATGCCTGTCCAGTATCAATTCCGGTTGCAGAAATTTTCAGTTATGTAGCTCATAATACCCAGAAGCAATTCAGTTATTCCAGCGGGGAAAATAAGGGTGAACCTATTCCTCTCAAAACGTTTAAACTGGAGGAAGTTAAAGGAATTCAAGAGCTGGTAGAGGATGCAGAAGCATAGGAGATTAGGTATGGATCAGGTGTTAACCATAAAAAAGAGTACGGAAGCGGGATTAATTGATTTATTAACCTACCTGCTGAAAAATAAGAAAGTGAGTGGCGTGTGTAGTTTGCGTAAAACAAAAAAACAGGGCAAATTTGATTATGCCCTGATAACAGATCCGGAATTATTGCATGATGTAGTACCTTTACATCCTTTGATGCCGGTTAATGCTGGTAAAATGCTTTCCAATATGATTAAAATGGAAATGCCGGTAGCAGCAGTGATAAAACCCTGTGAACTGCGTTCTTTTATTGAACTAGTGAAGCGCTCCCAGGGAAAATTAGAAAATTTTCTCTTAATTTCTTATACCTGCGGAGGAGCTTTACCCTTAACCGCAACGGTTGAAAATAAAGTCGATACCATGCTCCCTGATTATGGGAAAACGGTTGCCGCCGGTAATGAGTTTGAGCATATCAGAGAAATATGCAAAGCGTGTGAATATTTTGTTCCCTTTAATGCTGATGCAACGGTTTCCCTGCTAGGAGAAACAGGTGCTGATAGTACCTGCAAGATATTTTTACATTCGGATAAGGCCAAAGAAATACTTCAGGGATTTGAAGTAGAAAAAACAGAGGATGAATTTGATAGAACTGGTTATGATCAGATTAGGGAAAGAAGAAAAAAATATAAAGAGGAGCTTTTTAAACAGATTAAAATACAAGATACCGGGTTAGACGGTATGATAGATGTATTTGGCAGATGTATTGGATGTCATGCCTGCAGCCGGGTCTGTCCCATATGCTATTGTGTACTCTGCGATTTTGAGTCCTCTACCTATGACTATGACAATACTATAATGGAACAGGAATTATCCCGCAAGGGAGGACTGCGGCTTCCCTCGGATACCATATTGTATCAAATAGGAAGATTAAGCCATATGAGTTTTTCTTGTATTGGCTGTGGTCAATGTACGGAAGTATGCCCGTCTGATATACCAGTTTCAGTAATTTTTAGAAAATGTGGTGAAAAAGTAGCGGAAATATTTGAATATATACCGGGAAGAGATGTAAATGAACAGGTGCCGGTAACTATATTCAAAGAAGAGGAATTTGAAGAAATCGGAGAAGAATAAGAATAAATTTTATTAACTAACGTATTTAGAGGAGATAAATAATAATGACATCAGATTTTACGCCAAAAATAGTAAGTTTTCTATGTAAGTGGTGTACATATTCTGGAGCCGATCTGGCCGGAACCAGTCGTATGAAATACCCTCCTTCCATTTTACCAATCCGGGTTATGTGTTCCAGCAGAGTGAATCCGGTCTTTCTGGTGAAATCGTTTTTTCATGGAGCAGATGGGGTATTAATCGGAGGATGTCACCCGGGAGATTGTCATTATCAATCCGGGAATTACCATACACGACGGAGATTTATTATTTTATCTAAAATTTTTGAGTGCCTGGGATTGGAATCTGAACGACTGAAATTAGCCTGGATTTCTGCTGCAGAAGGGGCTCGATTTGTCAAAGTTACTACCGAATTTACCCAAAAAATAAAAAATATGGGTGAAAATCCGGCAAAAAGAAAAATTTTTATTTAAAATAAGCGAAAAAGGGATAAGCATAAATAAAGCCTAATAGTTTGGAATATTAGGCTTTATATATTTAGAAAACAATTTTTTTAATAGAGATAAAGGTTATGAATAAAAAAGTTGGTGTTTTATTAAGTGGTTGTGGAGTTTTTGATGGATCAGAAATTCAGGAAGCAACCCTGACTTTATATTTTTTGAATAAAAAAATTGTTGATGTTATTCCCGTTGCACCAGATAAAAATCAATTCCAGGTAATTAATCATAATTCCAAAAATGAAATGTCGGAAAAGCGAAATACACTGATAGAATCAGCCAGAATAGCCAGGGGTGAGGTACGGAATTTAACTTCAGTATCCGTTAATGATTTCGATGGTTTAATTCTGCCCGGTGGAGCAGGAGCAGCTACAAATTTAAGTGATTATGATGTGAAAGGACGCAATTGTATTATTGATCCTGATGTTAAAAATATCATTCATAATACCGTGCTAGCAAGAAAACCTCTGGGAGTAATGTGTATCGCTCCCATTTTAGTAGCAGTTGCCTTAAAAGATACTGATATTCATCCTCTACTTACTATTGGTAATGACAGTAAAACAGCTTCAGATATAGAGTTTTTTCGGGCAAAACATAAACCATGTAAAGTTGATGAGATAGCTGTTGATGAAAACCACAGAATTGTATCCACACCTGCCTATATGCTTGGTCCCGGAATAGCTGATATTGCCCCAGGAATTGAGAAATTAGTAAAAAAAGTGGTGGAATGGTTGTAAAAATGTTCGCTCTATATATAATTTTTGTGAATTTGCCACAGATGTACAGGGATTTATTCTGTAATTATTTATTCTTTAATATTATTTCTGAATTTTATCTGTATCAAACCGTGGCATAATAAATAATTTTTCACTCTATTTTAAAGGAGTTACATGAACCAAGAATTAAAAAGATTTGAAGTTGATGAACAGAGGCTAAAGTACTTTCCTATTACTAGACGAGGATTGGATATAATCAGAGATCCTCTGCTGAATAAAGGAACTGCTTTTTCAAATTCCGAACGGGAAGAACTAAATTTGTTTGGTTTGATTCCTCCTCATCAGTCCACTATAGAACAACAATTGAATCGAGCCAAGGAAAATTATAACCGTAAAGATACTAATCTGGGAAAATATATCTTCTTAGAAGCACTTCATGATCGTAATGAGATTCTGTATTACCGGTTGATTTTGGAGAATTTGGAAGAAATGACTCCCATAATCTATACACCCACTGTAGGTGAAGCTTGTCAGGAATACGGACATATATACAGAAGACCCCGGGGAATGTATATATCATCTAATGCCAAGGGTGATATTAAAAAAAGAATAAATAATTGGCCAGAAGATAGAATTGATATAATTGTCATAACAGATGGAAGCCGGATATTAGGGTTAGGTGATCTGGGAGTAAATGGAATAGGGATTCCCATTGGCAAGCTGGCTCTTTATGTTGCCTGTGCTGGATTATATCCCTGCAAAACACTTCCCATTGTGGTGGATGTCGGTACCAATAATGAGAAATTCCTTCATGATCCTTTATATCTGGGTGAAAAGCATCTCCGCTTAACCGGTAATGATTTTCTTGAAGTTATGGATGAATGTATGGCAACCATACATGACAGATGGCCTCGAGCCCTGGTTCAGTTTGAAGATTTTAGCAATGACAATGCTTTTTTACTCCTCAATCGTTACCGGAATAAGCTTCTCTGCTTCAATGATGATATTCAGGGGACCGGTAGCGTAGCCCTGGCTGGTTTATTGGCGGCCATGCGGATTACTGATCAGAAACTTAAGGATCAAAGAATTGTTTTCTATGGGGCTGGATCTGCTTCCATTGGTATTGCAGATCTTATTGTTGCCGGCATGGTGGAAGAAGGATTATGCCGAGCAGATGCCCGCAAACAATTCTGGTTATTGGATAGCAAAGGATTGGTCAGTATGAAACGAAAGGGAACACTGGCTGAACATAAAATTCCTTATGCCAGAAATGATTTGGACACTCTGGACCTGTTACAGGTAGTCAAGACGGTTAAGCCAACGGTTTTAATCGGAGTTAGCACCCAAACAGGAGCATTCAATCAGGAAGTAGTAAGTGAAATGAATAAGCATGTGGACCGGCCCATAATTTTTGCTTTATCAAACCCGACCTCGAAAAGTGAATGCACTCCGGAACAAGCCTATAAATGGACAAATGGGAAGGTAATCTATGCCAGCGGGAGTCCTTTTCCGCCCCTAAAATATAAGGGAAAGACCTATGAAACCGGTCAAGGAAATAACATGTATATTTTTCCTGGACTGGGTTTAGGAGCAATAGTATGTGAAGCAACTCGAATTACCAATTCCATGTTTTATGCGGCAGCCAAAACCTTGGCAGGAAGGGTAGAAAAAAAATCATTGCTAAAAGGAAAGGTATATCCTGATTTAGATGATATTCGGGAAATATCGGCCCATATTGCGGTTTCAGTGGCCCAAGTTGCCTATTCTCAGGGATTAGCCTGGGAGAAAGAACCAAAAGATATTCTTGAGTTTATGAAAAGCAAAATGTATAAACCGGAATATATTCCGTATAAAGCGGTTTGAAATATTTTTTAATTTAAAGTCGGTATCGGAATCGGCATTGAAAAAAGGAAAAATATTTCATGCATAAGAAAAATTTCCTAGTCATTAAGTTAATCATAATAACGATTGCGATATCGATCCCGATTCCGATGGAACAATAATAGACTAAACAAGAAAAATTAAGGTACCTTCAAGTATATAAAGGAGTAATACATGAGAGAAATTGATGTTTCAGTCATTACCCAGGCAGTTAAAAAACTCTGTATCGACGCTAACTATTATTTGGATGATGTTGTTATAAAAACATTGCAAGACAGAGAAAAAAAAGAAGAATCACCCACCGGCAGGGAAGTAATAAGCAAAATACTGGAAAATATTGAGATTGCCAAGAATGATAAGGTACCGTTATGCCAGGATACCGGATATGCAGTTTTTTTTATTGAATTAGGTCAGGAGGTTCACCTGACCGGAGGAGATTTTATCGAAGCTATAAATGAAGGAGTCAGACAAGGTTACCAAGAAGGATATCTTCGTAAATCTGTGGTTGCCGATCCCCTGAAGAGAAATAACACTGGTGATAATACTCCGGCTGTCATTCATACTGACATTGTACCCGGAGAAAAAATCAAAATTACCTTTGCGCCCAAAGGAGGAGGTAGTGAAAACATGAGTGAGGTGAAGATGATGGCTCCGGCTGCTGGAATTGAAGGAATTAAAGAATTTGTAGTGGAAAGAGTGAGAAAATCAGGAGCCAATCCCTGTCCACCCGTGGTGGTTGGCGTTGGAATTGGCGGAACATTTGATAAATGCGCAGAAATTGCTAAACGAGCTCTGCTTAGACCCCTGGGTTCAAAAAATTCGGATAAAATGTATGCTGATCTTGAGGATGAACTCCTGGAAATGATTAATAAGTTGGGAATAGGACCCCAGGGTTTCGGAGGCAGCACCACTGCTCTGGCTGTACATATAGAAGTGCATCCCTGTCATATTGCCAGTTTTCCGGTCGCAGTCAATATGCAGTGCCATGTTGCCCGTCATAAAGAAGTGATAATTTAGATATATATTTATCGAGGAGTATACTATGTCAACGATAAAAAAAATCATTACTCCCTTGACCAATGGAATAGTTGAAGATCTTACCATAGGTGATTCCGTTTTGATCACAGGTGTAATTTTTACCGGTAGAGATTCAGCCCATAAAAGATTAATTGATGCCTTGGACAAGGGGAAGGATTTACCGGTTGATCTGAAAAATCAAATTATTTATTACGCTGGTCCGGCACCGGCAAAACCGGGTAAACCGATTGGTTCAATCGGTCCCACCACCAGTTATAGAATGGATCCTTTTGCTCCCCGACTTATTGAATATGGGCTGAAAGGTATGATAGGCAAAGGAAACCGGGGACAGGAAGTTATAGAAGCCATGAAAAAATATAAAGCAGTTTATTTTGGCGCTATTGGAGGAGCAGCAGCCTTAATGGCCAAAGCAGTAAAAAAAGCTGAGTTTGTTGCCTATGAAGATCTGGGTCCGGAAGCCATCCGCCGTTTGGAAGTGGTTGATTTTCCTGCAGTAGTGGTCAATGATGTTCGGGGTGGAGATTTATATAAGGTCGGTATCGATACATATCAAAAGGTATGAGGCATTCCTTGTTAACTACAGAAGACAGAAAAGGGAAAACACTCATTATCGGACTGGGTAATACCATACTTTCTGATGATGGTGTGGGGATTTATATTGTAAGAGAGCTTGAAAAAGTCCTGGATAATCCCGACATTGTTACCCAAGAGGCAAGTATGGGTGGATTGGAACTGATAGATGTTATGGCAGATTATAAAAGGGTAATTTTAATCGATTCCGTTCTTTCTAATGATGAATCCATCGGTTCTTTAATTGAAATGAACTTAAATGATGTCAAAGGCGGTTCTGCCTGGACCAGACACCAGGTATCCTTAAAGGAAGCAATTAGCTTAGCCAGGAAAATAAATATGAATATAACCGGTGATATCACCATTTACGGAGTGGTAGTCAAGGATATTTCGACTTTTAATGAGAATTGCACTCCGGAAATAAAATCTTCTTTGCCGGCAATAATTGAAACAATCAAGGATAAAATTCTCTCTAACATACATGATTACCCTAAGGAATAACAATTTTATTACTAATTCTGGGAGGTGTTTTTTTTGTCAGCAATTAATAAAATCATGGAGCAATACGGAAAAAAGCAATCAGGATTAATTCCCATTCTCCAGGATATTCAGAAACATAAGGGATATCTTCCTCAAGAGGAACTATCCCTTGTTGCCAAAGAACTTAAAGTACCTTTGTCACGTTTATATTCGCTGGCAACCTTTTATAAAGTTTTCAGTCTGGCTCCCCGGGGACGTCATACCATTAATGTATGTCTGGGTACTGCCTGTCATGTAAAAGGAGGAGCAAAACTGCTGGATAAACTAAAGCGGGATTTAGAGATTAATCCAGGTGAAACCACCAAAGATAAGCGTTTTACCTTGGAGGCGGTGCGCTGTGTTGGCTGTTGTGGCTTGGCACCGGTGGTAGTGATAGATGGAGATTTTCATGGAAAACTGAATCAGAAAAAACTAGAGAAAGTATTAAAAAAGTATGAATAGAATGAAAACAAAAAAAGCGACCCCTAAAATCCAAGTACTAATTTGTGCAGGGACATCCTGTCATTCTCATGCATCCCGGGATATCAAGAATACTTTTATTCAAGAGATTAAAAAACAAGGACTTGAGAATAAAGTGCAGGTCAGGGAAACAGATTGTCATGGATTCTGCGAACGGGGACCAATTGCAGTTGTACAACCGGATAATATCTTCTATCAACAACTCCAAGAAAAGGATATTCCCTTGTTGGTGGAAGAACATTTTTTAAAAGGTAATCCTGTAAAAAAGTTAATGTATATTCCCCCGGAAGAAAAAAAACAAATTCCCACTATGCAGGATGTTGAATTTTTCAAATATCAACGTTTGGTTGTACTCAGGAACAGGGGAAGAATGGATCCGGAAAGCATTGATGAATATATAAGTTTTGATGGATATGCCGCCTTAGCTAAGGCATTAACCTCAATGACTCCTGGAAAGATACTATCTGAGATAAAAACTTCCGGACTGCGGGGCAGGGGAGGAGCTGGCTTTCCTACTGGATTGAAATGGGAATTATGTCGAAAATCTAAGGGAAAAGTAAAATATCTGATCTGTAATGCAGATGAGGGAGATCCGGGAGCCTATATGGATAGATCTCTCCTGGAAGCTGATCCCCATTCTATAATAGAGGGAATGACTATTGGGGCCAAAGCTATGGGAGCACATCAGGGATTTATCTATGTAAGGGACGAATATCCCCTTGCCGTTGACAGGATTAAGAAGGCAATTCAACAAGCAACTGTATACGGCCTGTTGGGTAAAAATATATTTAATACAGGATTTGATTTTGAAATTGAAGTAATTCGGGGAGGAGGAGCATTCGTATGCGGGGAGGAGACGGCACTCATGGCTTCCATTGAAGGAAAAGTGGGAAGACCGAGATCACGACCTCCTTATCCGGCTGAGAAGGGCTTATGGGGAAAGCCTACCAATATCAATAATGTGGAAACCTGGGCCAATGTACCCATGATTATTCTTAAGGGAAGTGCTTGGTTTTCCGGATTGGGAACAGAAAAGAGTAAGGGAACAAAAGTTTTTTCCCTGGTCGGTAAGATTAATAATTCCGGACTGGTAGAGGTACCAATGGGTATTACTCTGCGGGAAATAATTTATAGTATAGGAGGGGGTATTCCGAATGGTAAGAAATTTAAAGCAGTACAGTCAGGGGGCCCTTCGGGTGGATGCATTCCCGCTTCACTTATTGATCTGCCCATAGATTATGAGGAATTGAATAAAGCAGGTGCTATTATGGGATCCGGTGGCCTCATTATTATGGATGAGGATACCTGTATGGTTGATGTTGCCCTGTATTTTGTATCCTTCCTGGCAGATGAATCCTGTGGCAAGTGTACTCCCTGCCGGGTAGGACTGCAGAGAATGAAGGAAATTTTAAATGCCATCACAGAAGGGAGGGGACAGAAAGGTGATGTGACCCGTCTTAAGGAACTGGCAACAACCATTCAAAATGGTTCTTTGTGCGGATTGGGTCAAACAGCCCCTAATCCGGTGCTGACCACAATACAGTATTTTCCGGAAGAATATGAAGCGCATATAAAAGATAAGAAATGTCCGGCAGGTGTATGTAAGGCACTGATTACCTATCGAATTGATACTCAAAAATGCACTGGCTGTAGGGTCTGCCTGAAGGCATGTCCGGTTGAAGCTATCAAGGGAGAAAAAAATCAACCTCACGTTATCGATAAAACACTCTGCACCCAATGCGGAAGCTGTAAAGAAGTATGTAAATTTGATGCTATAGTTATAGAATAAAGAGGATTTCATGAGTATTGTTTTAGAAATTGATGGCAAAAAAGTGAAAGCAAAAGCTGGAATGATGGTTCTGCAGGCTGCTAAAAAAGCCGGTATTTATATACCTACCTTATGTGACCATCCCTTATTGGAACCAGCCGGAAACTGCAGACTTTGTATGGTGGAAATTAAAGGACGGCGTGGCTATCCCACTGCCTGCACTACTCCGGTTGAGGATGGTATGGTGGTAAAAACTAATTCTGATCAGCTTAATTCCCTGAGACGTAATATCTTACAATTAACCCTATCTGAACATCCCTATACCTGTCTGGTATGTGATAAACGGAATAACTGCGACGACTATCAAAAAACAATCAGGAAGGTGGGAGTAACCACCGGTTGTCAGTACTGTCCCCAAAACGGCAGCTGCGAACTTCAGAACCTAGTAGAATATTTAAAATTGGATACTATTGAATTTCCCATTTCCTATAGAAAATTACCGGTTGAACAGGATGATCCCTTTTTTGACCGCGATTACAACCTCTGCATATTATGCGGTCGATGTGTCCGGGTATGTAATGAAGTCAGGAATAAGGGAGTATTGACCTTTATTAACCGGGGAGATCGGACCATAGTAGGTACTGCCTTCCATAAATCTCACCTGGAAGCAGGATGCGAATTTTGCGGTGCCTGTGTGGATGTCTGTCCCACGGGTGCACTTTATGATAAAAGAAGTAAATGGGAAGGAGTTATAGATACCTCAATTAGCTCCCTGTGTCCTTATTGTTCGGTAGGATGTTCTCTGGATTATAATCTCAAGGACAGTGAGTTTATCAACACAACCCCCACTTTGAATTCATCCGTAAATCTGGGACAAGCTTGTATGCGAGGTCGTTTTGGAATAACTGAACAGGTGCAACATTCTGATCGCTTAAAGAATCCCATGATCAAGAAAGAGGAAAGATGGATAGAAACTTCCTGGGATAAGGCCTTATCTCTGATTGCGGAAAAATTTTTAAATTATAAGGAAGAAGAATTCGGCTGTATTGTTTCTCCTCATAATACCACTGAAGACATGTTTTTATTGCACAAATTAACCCGGGAAACCATGCACAGTAGCAATATTGCCCTCTCATCCCTATGTAGCCAAAATCAATTCCATACTGCCCTGCTGGAACTGCAAAGAGCACATATCCCCTTGGCCACCTGGGATGACCTAGTCAAATCTAAGTTACTGGTGATATGGGGGGGTGATATTTCCGATTCCCATCCCATTGCAGCTTTTCGGGTTGCGCAGGCCCAAAATGCGGGAACAAAACTGATCGTAGTAGATTTTAGAAAATCAAAACTTGCTGATAAAGCTGATTTATTTGTGCAGATACACCCGGATTCAGACAGAATCCTTATTGCCGGTTTACTAAAAATGATTAAGGAACGGAATAATTTATCTGGAAAAGGATCCCAAAAAATAGAAAAAATAATCGAAAAAGTTGATCTCTCCTGGGTCAGCAAAAAAACTGGAATTTCTGGGAATATTCTGGAAGATTTGGATGCTCTTTTAAGAACTTGTTCATCCCTCACTTTTCTCATCGGTCCGGATATAGCATTGCAGAAGGGAGTTAAAGATACCCTCACAGCTCTTGGCGATTTAGTGCTTAGTTTAGAGAAAGGTAAACTTCTGCCCGTGGTGGGAGAGAGCAATCTGAGGGGGTGGATGGAAATAGGTGATACTGATACTAATATAACTGATATTATTAATAACATGGAAGCCGGTAAAATTAAGTGTTTATATGCAGCAGGTGAACTCCCCCAGGTGGATTGCATAGCCAAACTGGATTTTCTGGTTGTTCAAAGTGTCTTTCCACCTCCATACCTAAAAGAAGCTGATCTTATACTTCCTGCCTCTCATTTAATGGAGAGAGATGGAACTATTATTAATTTGGAAGGAAGAGTACAGCGAGTAAAAAGTGCTGTCAAAGCTCACATCAATACAAAACCGGATTGGTGGATCAGCAGTAAAATTATCCAGAAAATTAAAAGGACAGATCCCGAATATAAAAATACTTCTGAAATTTTTAAGGAAATAGCACGTTCTTTTCCTGCCTTTAAGGGATTATCCTCCCAAAAATTGGGGAAAGGGGGAAAGTATCTTGCCAGGAGCAAAATTAAAGATACCGACAGCACGTTTATCCCCTTCGCAATTAAGGGGAAATCCGGTGAGGCGGGCAAGTCATATCCTTATACCTTGATGTTTGGCTGGAATCTTTTAAGTTATCGTAATGGAGCCTTTACAGAGACTATTGCTGATATGGAAAAAGTTCTACCAGAGAGCAAGGTTGAAATCAGCCCTGAGGATGCCAAAAAGGCAGGAGTGAAGAATGGGGAAACGGTTTTGCTTAAATTTCCTGATGGATTATTGATTTATCGGATGGTGAAGATCACTTCCAGAGTTAAAGATAAAACTCTTTATACCTGGTTGGGAAGAAATGATGTATATGGAAGATTAGTAAAAGGAAATGTAAATCTGGTTAACATAGAGAAAGGTACATATGAACAAAATAATTGAGCGGAAAATGTTGGTTCCTAATATCCACTTGTTAACGGTTGAAGACCCTTTTATTGCTCGAAAAATACAACCCGGTCATTTTGTAATTGTTAAGCTTGATGAATACGGGGAACGAATTCCCTTGACAGTTGCTGATTGGGATCGAGAGCAAGGTACTGTTACCTGCGTTTTTATGCAAGTGGGAAGATCTTCCCGAAAAATGGCAGAATTAAAAAAGGGAGATTATATTCCTACTTTTGTGGGACCTTTGGGAAAGATGATTGAAATTAAAAATTACGGTACCGTAGTTTGTGTAGGGGGATGCTATGGAATTGGCAGTATTTATCCAGTAGCAAGAGCAATGAAAAGTCGTGGGAATAAAGTAATAAGTGTAATTGAGGCAAGAAGCAGTTTTCTGCTATACTGGGAGGATAAATTAAGTGAGGTCAGTGATGATCTGATAATTTCCACTATGGATGGCTCTGCAGGTAAAAAAGGGCATAATTCTGATCGGCTGAAAGAAATAATTCTACAGGAGAAAACTATTGACAGAATTATTTCCATTGGATGTACATTTATGATGTATGATGTATCAGAAGCAACCAGAGCTGACCAAATAAAAACCATAGTGAGCTTGAATCCGGTAATGGTAGATGGAACTGGTATGTGTGGCGCCTGTCGGGTTGAAGTAGGTGGGGAAACAAAATTTGCCTGTGTAGACGGACCAGATTTTGATGGGCATCAAATAAACTGGGATCTCCTCCTCACTAGAAGAAGAATTTATATTAAAGAAGAGACCAACTCTGAAGAAATTAATCATTAAATAGAAGAAAAATTAGAGATAAATGATGGGTAAGAAAATTCAAGACAAAAAAACCAAAATGCGGGAGCAACCTCCGGAAGAACGAATCCATAACAATTTGGAAGTGCCCTATGGTTATTCTGAGAAAGAAGCTGTTAGGGAAGCTAATCGCTGCCTTCAGTGCAAAAAACCTTTATGTGTTAACGGTTGTCCGGTGGAAATCAATATTCCCGGTTTTATAGGAAAAATAGCGGAAGGGAATTTTAGCGAAGCTATTCATATTCTAAAAGAAAAAAATGTACTGCCCTCCGTATGCGGTCGTGTATGTCCGCAAGAAGAACAATGTGAAAAAATGTGTGTACTGGGGAAAAAGATGGAACCGGTGGCAATCGGAAGACTGGAGCGATTTGCGGCTGATTGGGAGGCTGAACAGGGAGAGGCACCTCTGCTGAAAAGAAAAAAATCTACTGGAAAAAGTATTGCAGTGGTAGGTTCAGGACCAGCTGGAATTACCGTGGCGGGTGATCTCATTCAATTAGGGTATAAGGTAACAATGTATGAGGCATTACATAAAGCTGGAGGAGTGTTGGTATATGGTATTCCAGAATTTCGTTTACCCAAAAAAATTGTAAAAAGAGAGGTTGAATTCCTTTGCAGGATGGGAGTGGAGCTTAAAAAGAATTTTGTTATAGGCACCGTATTAACTGTTGATGAACTTTTAGAAGAACACGATGCAGTTTTTTTAGGTACCGGTGCCGGACTTCCCTGGTTCATGTTCATTCCCGGTGAAAATCTTAATAATATCTATTCCGCTAATGAATATTTAACCCGGGCAAATTTAATGAAAGCATACCTTTTTCCTGAATATGATACCCCCATTGCCCGGGGAAAATGTGTTGCTACCGTAGGGGGAGGTAATGTTGCCATGGATGCTGCCCGGACTGCCTTAAGATTGGGAGCGGAAAAATCCTTAATAATTTATAGGCGATCCAGAAAAGAAATGCCTGCCCGGGATGAAGAGATCCATCATGCTGAGCAGGAAGGTGTACAATTTAATTTACTCACCAATCCGGTGGCCTATCATGGTGATAGCAGGGGCGAGGTAAAATATGCTGAATGTATTCGTATGAAGTTAGGAGAACCAGATTCTTCGGGAAGAAGAAGGCCTATTCCCATGGAAGGATCAAACTTTAAAGTTCCTGTTGATGTAGTGGTGGTGGCTATTGGAAATAGTCCCAATCCCTTAATTCCCAATACTACCAAGGATCTTGAAATAAGCAAAAGAGGTACAGTTATAATTGATGAAGAAACCGGCAAAACATCTAAAAAGGGAGTGTTTGCCGGAGGTGATGTTGCCACAGGAGCGGCAACCGTTATTTCCGCTATGGGGGCAGGAAGAAAAGCGGCGAAAGCAATTCATCAATATCTGACAGATGGGAAGTGGTAAAAAATATTATTAATTATACTTTTTAACTTGCTTCTTATTAAATAAATCAATAAATTTGGCTTTAAAAATTAATGAAAATTTAACAATTGCTCTTCATGAAATAGAAAGAGGGCAATTAAATTTTGATTTCACCACAGTTTTTGATCAATTAACAAATGGGAGTGATAAAAGATTTCCTGAGGCGATAAGAGTAGAGGCAAAGGTTGAGAAAACTGATAAAGATTATATAATTAGAATTGAAGTAGTTACCACTGCTCATTTGATTTGTGATCGTTGTGGTGAGATATTTAATAAAAAGATTGCTGAAAAGATTACAGTTTTAAGTTCTTTAAAAAAATATAACTGGGATAATGGTGAAAACGGTGAGGTAAAAATTTTACATCCTCATTCACAGGTAATATCTATTACTCAGGAAATCCTTGACTTATTATTACTTTCTATACCACCAAAAGTATTATGTAAACAAGACTGCAGGGGCCTTTGTAGTAAATGCGGAGCTAATCTTAATAAGATTACTTGTAAGTGTCAAAATAACTCTACAGATCCCCGTTGGAATAAATTAAAAAATATTACGCTTGATGATTGATAGCATTAAAGGAGAAATAGGTGGCTTTACCAAAAAGAAAAATTTCAAAATCACGCCGAAACAAACGACGTACTCACGATAAGTTACGTGCACCTCATATTGGAACCTGTTCACACTGTCATCAACCAAAACTTCCCCATCGGGCCTGTCCGAATTGTGGATATTATAAAGGTAGATTAGTAGCAGTTCCCAGAGAATTATAAAGGTTTGGTAATGATACGGATAGCTGTAGATGCCATGGGAGGAGATAAAGCTCCTGAAGAGATAGTAACAGGTGCCATTGAAGCAGCTCGTAGATCAGCGAAAAGATTCGAAATTGTCTTAGTAGGCGATAAGCAAGCTGTGGAAAAAGAATTAAAACATCACCATTTTATAAAAAGATTACCTATCTCTATTGCCCATGCTTCTCAAAATGTAGAAATGGATGAATTAGCGGTAAAGGCTTTCAAGGAAAAAAAAGATGCTTCCATTTCAGTAGCTATGCGTCTTCATAAAGATGATAAGGTTAATGCTGTTGTTAGTGCTGGTAATACAGGCGCTATAATGACCAATGCTTATTTCTATCTTAAATCTATAAAGGGGGTAGAAAGACCAGCAATAGGAACTTTGATTCCCAACGAAGAGGGGGCGGGACTTTTATTGGATGTTGGTTCCAGTGTTAATCTTAAACCTACTAATTTTCAACAATTTGGAGTAATGGGATCGATATTTATGGAGTATATCAGAGGAATTCACTCTCCCAAAGTTGGTCTTTTAAATATTGGAGAAGAACAATCCAAAGGAGGAGGAATTCTTCAACAAGCATATAAATTATTATCCAAGAGTGCGATTAATTTTATTGGAAATGTCGAGGGGAGAGATATCCTGAAGGGGAGTGCTGATGTGGTTGTATGCAACGGTTTTGTGGGCAACGTGCTGATTAAATTCGCTGAAAGTCTTGCCAGTATGTTTTCCAAAAGTATGAAAAGAACAATAAGGGGCAATTTACCGGGTACAATCGGGTTGTATCTACTCCGTCCCAGCTTAAGAAAAATATTTAAAATGTTTGATTATCAAGAATATGGAGGAGCACCATTATTAGGTATCAATGGTAATTGTGTTGTTGCTCATGGAAGTTCCTCAGCCAGGGCAATCCGGAATGCTATAGAAGAAGCATATAATATGGTTAAAAATAATATTACTCAACAAATTAATGAGCGGATAAAAGTTAAGAAGGGAGAGATAGGTGAAAAGTAAGCCATCCACAATGATTTTAGGTATGGGATATGCTGTTCCAGATCAAGTCCTCACCAATCATGATCTTGAGAAAATGGTGGATACATCTGACCAGTGGATTAAGGAGCGTTCCGGAATAGAAAGAAGACATATTTTGGAAAAAGGAAAAACCAACTCTGATTTGGGAGCTGAAAGTAGTATAAAGGCATTAGGGGATGCGGGAATTTCGGCTGAAGATATTGATATCATAATTAATGCCAGTATTACTCCAGACCAACAGTTTCCCTCTACCGCTTGTATAATTCAGGATAAAATCGGGGCAAAAAATGCTGCTGGATTTGATATTTCTGCTGCCTGTTCCGGATTTTTATACGGTTTGATTCTGGCTGATAATATTATTAAAAATGATCCAAATAAAAAAATATTAGTACTTGGCACTGAGGTGTTATCCCGAATTACTGACTGGGAAGATCGAAGTACGTGTGTATTGTTTGGAGATGGATCTGGTGCCGCAGTTCTGGGAGCTTCTGATGGTTCCTCCGGAATTTTATCCAGTTATATGAAAAGTAATGGTAAATTAGCCCATCTGCTTTATATGCCCGGTAATGGAGTTGCCCATCCAACTTCTCATGATACGGTTGATCAGAAAATGCATTATATTAAGATGGAAGGAAGGGAAACTTTTAAACATGCAGTGAAGTCAATGTCCCAGGCAGCAGAAAATGCTTTAAAATATGCTGAAATCGATAAAAAGGATATTGATCTTTTAATTACTCATCAGGCAAATATGCGAATAATAAAAGCCCTTGGGAGCCGGCTAAAAGTAAGTGAAGATAAAGTTTTTTCTAATATTGCTGAATACGGTAATACTTCCGCTGCCTCCATACCCATAGCTATGAACGAAGCTAGAGATCAGGGAAAATTAAATAGAGGTGATTTGCTGCTATTGGCTGCATTTGGGGGAGGATTTACCTGGGCTGCTAATGTGATCCGGTATTAAGAGTTTATTTTAATTAATGGTCTAAAATATGGGAAAAACAGCTTTTATATTTCCGGGACAGGGATCCCAATTAGTGGGAATGGGTAAAGATTTTTATGATTCCTTTGATACTGCCCAAAAAATTTATCAGGAAGCTGATGAAATCTTAGGTTTTAAAATTTCTCAGATTTCTTTTGATGGACCAGCTGATAGTTTGAAACAAACTCGATATACTCAGCCAGCCCTATATGTGCATAGTTTTATTATTTCCCAGATATTAAGGGAAAAAGGTATTGAAGTCCATATGGCTGCGGGTCACAGTTTGGGTGAATTTTCCGCTTTGGCTTTCGGGGAAGTCTTTTCTTTTGCCGAAGGATTATCGCTGGTTAAGCAAAGGGCATCTTTAATGCAGAAAGCAGGTGAAGAAAATCCCGGCGCTATGGCAGCCATAATTGGTTTATTATTTGAGGAGGTCAGAGGAATATGTGAAAATGCTTCAGAAAATGGAATCGTACAAATTGCTAATATTAACTCACCGCAACAGATAGTTATTTCCGGTTCTGTAAATAGTGTTTCAAAAGCAATGGAATTAGCTAAAGAAAAGGGTGCAAAGCGGATTGTTAAACTTCCGGTAAGTGGCGCCTTTCATTCTCCCTTGATGAGTGAAGCCGTAGAAAAATTCAATGAAAAACTCAATAGTACTGTTTTTTCTATGAGTAAAGTTCCTGTTTATCAGAATGTAACAGGAACTTATACAGAAAATAAACAACAAATTAAGACATTTTTATATGATCAATTAACTCATACCGTAAGATGGGTTACTACCATTGAAAATATGATTGAAGACGGAGCAGAAAAATTTATCGAAGTGGGAGCAGGTCAGGTATTATCCGGACTATTGAGAAGAATTAACCAAACGGTTCAGTCGGTTAGATGCGGGACGGTTGATCAATTAAATAAGTTTTAATAAGGAAATAAAATGATTGATTTAAAAGGAAAAAAAGCTATTGTAACCGGAGCTGCCAGAGGAATTGGTAAGGCAATTGTGCTTTCCTTGGCACAACATGGCTGTGATGTTGTGGTTGCTGATCTGGATGAAGAAAACGCAACATCTACTGCCTCCCAAGCAAAAAAACAAGGTGTAAAAGCAATTGCCCTAAAAGTGGATGTTGTGGATGTTGAACAGGTAAAATCAATGGTGGATAGTTGTTTCGAAAAATTCAATAATATTGATATACTGGTCAATAATGCGGGAATTACCCGGGATAAACTTTTAATGAGAATGTCCGAACAAGATTGGGATATGGTGTTACAGGTAAATCTTAAAGGAGCTTTTAATTGTACCAAACAGATTATTCGCAGAATGATAAAACAAAATAGGGGAAAAATTATTAATATTTCTTCTGTAGTGGGTATTATGGGTAATGCTGGTCAATCCAACTATGCCGCTTCCAAAGCGGGGTTGATAGGATTCACCCGGAGTATTGCTAAGGAATTAGGGGGGAAAAATATCCAGGTCAATGCCATAGCACCCGGTTTTATTGAAACAGAGATGACCGATCATCTTCCTCAAGAGATAAAAGATGCCTATCTTGCCCAGATTCCTATGAATCGTGCTGGCATGCCTGAGGATGTAGCAAAAGCAGTATTGTTTTTGGCATCTTCCTGGTCAGATTATATAACTGGACAAGTTTTACAAATAGACGGTGGAATGCTAACAGCATAGAAATAAAAATATTAACAAAATTAAGGTTGAGTTAAAAAAGGAGGTTACACAATGGTTGATGAAAAAAAATTCAAAGAGATTATTGTTGATCGCTTAGGAGTTGATCCGAGTGAGATAACCAAGGATGCATCTTTTATTGATGATCTAGGGGCTGATTCACTTGATACTGTTGAATTGATAATGGCATTTGAAGAAGAATTTGATATTGAAATTCCGGATGAAGATGCAGAAAAATTGACCACGGTTGGAAAAGCAGAAGAGTATTTAAAAGAAAAACTTTCATCTAAATAGGGAAATTAGTAACTGAAAAAAGGAGTCTTGATGTTAAAAAATCAGGACTCCGTAACAATAAGGAGGGTATATTAATGCCGAATCGCAGGGTAGTTGTAACAGGATTAAGTGCAATTACAGCAATCGGTAATGATTCAGATTCACATTGGGATTCTCTGATTAAGGGGAAAAGCGGTATAAGTAGGGTAACTCGATTTAATATTGATGGTTATGCTTCTCAAATCGGTGCGGAAGTGAAGAATTTGGATGTGAATAAATTTATTGAACCCAAGAGAGTAAAGCGAATGGATTTGTTTACTCAGTATGGAATTTGTGCTTCTGAAATGGCAATTACAGATGCTGGTCTAGATCTGAACAAAGAAGATCTAATCCGTATAGGAGTGATAATAAGTTCAGGAATTGGGGGAATGGTTGTTTATCATATTGAACACGAGAAATTAATAAATCGGGGACCGAATAGAGTATCGCCATTCTTTATACCCATGATGATTCCCGATATAACAGCTGGTTATGTTTCCATGCGATATGGCTTCTTAGGGCCTAACTATGCTACTGTATCAGCCTGTGCTTCAGGATCGCATGGTATCGGAGTCTCTTACCTTCATATTATTCATGGGGATGCGGATGTAATGATAACCGGTGGTACAGAAAGTGTCATGACAGAAATGGCTTATGCCGGATTTAGTAATATGAAAGCTTTGTCAACTCGTAATGATGATCCCCAACATGCCAGTCGGCCTTTTGATAAAGACAGAGATGGCTTTATTATAGGTGAGGGAGCAGGCATAGTTGTTTTAGAGGAACTTTCTCATGCTAAAAAGAGAGGAGCAAATATATATGCAGAAATGGCTGGTTTTGGTTTCACTGGTGATGCTTATCACATTACTGCCCCTCATCCGGAAGGAAAAGGTGCTGCTCTGGCCATGAAACGGGCCTTGGAAACAGCGGAATTAAATATAGATGATATCCAACATATTAATGCTCATGGAACCTCTACTCCTCCCAATGATCCCATGGAAACTAAGGCAATAAAAAGTGTGTTTGGTGATCACGCTAAAAAAATAGCAGTTAGTTCAAATAAATCGATGATAGGACATCTTTTAGGTGCGTCCGGAGCTGCGGAATTTGTGGCAGCTGTAAAAACTATTGAACAGGGAATTATTCCTCCCACCATGAATTTAGAAAATCCTGATCCTGAATGTGATTTAGATTATGTCCCCAATAAAGCAAGAGATCAAAAAGTAGATGCAGTGCTTTCCAACTCTTTTGGTTTTGGAGGACATAATGTCTGTTTAGCGTTGAAGCGTTTTGTAGAATAGATATTTTTAGGGTATATTCAAAATAATTTGATAAAATATTTAATTTAAGATTGATATTTAGATCTATAAGAACATATTTTATAAAGGGTACGAGAAATCAAACAAAAATTCTTGATCTTTTTTCTCGTACCTTACATTATAAATTTAAGAATAAAATTTTGTTGCGCAAAGCATTAATCCATCGTTCATATCTCAATAATAATATGAAACGAAATGAATCTAATGAAAGGTTGGAATTTTTAGGAGATGCTGTCTTAGATTTGATTGTTTGCGAAGAATTTTATAAAATGTTTCCAGATAAAGATGAAGGAGATTTAACCAAACTCAAATCATTCTTTGTCAATCAAGAAGCTTTGGCCAACAAAGCCAGACAAATGAACCTGAATCAATTTATTCTATTAGGTGAGGGGGAAGACCAATCTGGAGGCCGTAATAGGGATACCATTTTATCCGATGCCTTGGAAGCTTTAGTGGGTGCTATTTACCTGGATAAGGGATTAGATAAAGTTAAAAAATTTATTAAACAATTTATTATTAATGATGTTAAAAAATTTCGTAACAAACCAATACCGATAAATTATAAAAGTAAGTTGTTAGAATATATTCAAGATACCACCCAAACCATTCCCAAGTATCGAATTATAAATGAACGAGGCCCAGATCATAATAAAACATTTACAGTGGAAGTTTTTGTTGAAGGTAGAAGTTATGGAATCGGAAAGGGAAAAAGTAAGAAAAAAGCAGAACAAAATGCCGCTCAGGCTGCAATTAGTAAAATTGGCTTGGGGAATAAATAAAGGAGTTTTGAATGAATTATTTATTGACAGAAGAGGAAATTAAAATTCGTAATAAGGCTCGTCAGATTGCTCAAGAAAAAATTAATCCTATTGCCAGGGAGTGTGATCAAGAAGAGAAGTTTCCTTGGGAAATCATCGAAATATTGGCGAAAGAAGATTTTTTCAGAATTTTAGTGGATAAAGAATATGGTGGTCTGGGTATGGGTACAATGGGATTGGTTTTAGCGACCGAAGAACTCTCTAAGGCTTGTGGGGGCATTGCCCTGGGATTTGCCGGTACTGCTTTAGGAATATTGCCGCTTCAAATTGGAGGATCTGAGGAACAGAAAAAGAAGTATCTTCCGGAAATAGCTGCGGGAAAAGCATTAGCTGCCTATGGTCTTACTGAACCAGATGCTGGTTCGGATGTTTCCTCTATAAAAACCAGAGCTAAAAAAGATGGTGATTATTATATTTTAAATGGTATGAAACATTTTATTACCAATGGTGGAATTGCTAAATATATGTCAGTTTTTGCCATAACTAATCCGGAAAAAGGGAGTAGAGGCGCATCGACTTTTTGGGTAGAAGATGGAACACCGGGATTATCCTACGGAGAAAAATTGAAGAAATTAGGTATAAGAGGTTCAGTGACCGGTGAATTAATTTTTGAAGATTGCCGGGTTCATAAAGATAATCTTATCGGAAGAGAGGGAATGGGATTTCTTTTAGCTATGAAAACATTTGATAATTCCAGACCAGGAGTAGCTTCTCAAGCTCTGGGTATTGCCCAGGGCACCCTTGATCATACGGTTGCTTTTTGCCGTGAGCATAAACATTCCGGACATCCTCTTACTGGTTATCAGGGAGTTCAATATAAACTGGCAAATATGGCAACTGAAATAGAAGCTGCCCGTGCTCTTATATATTCTGTAGCCCGGGCCATGGATAGTGGTGAAAAAGACCTTTCCAGTACTTCAGCCATGTGTAAACTTTATGCTTCTGATGTTGCTATGAAGACAACCAGTGAAGCAGTTTCTATATTAGGTGAATATGGTGTAACTTCTGCTTATCCTATTGAAAAGAATATGCGAGATGCCAGAATTACTCAAATTTATGAAGGAACCAATGAAATTCAGCGTTTGATTATTGCCCGGGATATTATAAAGAAAGCTGCTTCTAAAAAATAAGGAATTTAATTAAATAATCATTTAATTTCATGTATTCTGGTTAAAAGGATCTCTTGATATTTTTAGGTATCCATATTATTTTCACCTTATTTAAAAAAAAATTGTAATTTTCGTTAATAGGTAAAATAGATTATATCAAATACAAGATAAATTACATTGTATAAACATATAAATTAAATAAAATAAATAATTCTTTTTAAAAATATAATCATAAATATTATTGGATAGTTTGAATCTGCAATAGAATATCTCATCAGAGAGGTGTGGGGAATATTATTTCTCTGGCTGCTTCATAGGCATAGGAATCAGTCATCCCGGCAATAAAATCCACCACACACCGTTCCGGATGATCTGTTTTTTCATAAAGATGTTTGCGTTTGATGATAAAATTTCCAAAATGTTGCATAATATTCAAGGAAGTACTTTTATAAAATTTTTCCTCAAAGCCGCCCTTTTTAAATAGTTTTATTAGATTAAAATAAAGCTGCTCCAGTAGCCGGGTTATTATTTCATTATTCTTAATAATGGAAGAATGATTGTAGATATATCCATAATTAAATTCCTTTAACTGCACCATGAGATTGTATTTATCATCTGAAAAGCTTATCAGGTTTTTCCCCTGAGAGGTTTTAATGACATCCTTTACCAGACTATCAATAATTTCACCATTGGTACTGCCCAGATTTTTTCTTATTATTGTAGGGATATCATTTATAGTTATTAATCCAATAATTATGGCATCTTCAATATCTCTTCCCAAATAGGCAATTCTATCGGAAAAGCGGACCACACAGCCTTCAAAAGTGACTGGAGATTGTAACCTGGCAGTAATAGTGTCAAGATCACGATAGTACCGGATAGGTTCAATGGTCTGTTTAAAATCCTCACCACAATGAGCTACAATACCATCTCTCACCGCAAAAGTTAAATTCAGGCCTTTTCCGTCACGGGTAATCTGATCCACCACTTTTAAACTATGAATTTCATGAATAAATCCACCGATATCAGAGGTAAAACTATTTAATGCTTGTTCTCCAATATGTCCAAAAGGAGCATGTCCGAGATCATGTCCCAGAGCAATAGCTTGAGCAAGTTCAATATCCAGATTCAACCCTTTGCATATGGTACTGGCAATGGTTGACACATGCAGTACATGCTCTATCCGGGTGCATATATGATCATTCTGGGGAGAAAAAAATACCTGGGTTTTATACTTCAATCGCCGAAAAGGAGTGGCATGAATGATAGCAGTTTGGTCACGGAAGTAATCACCACGGATATCAGGAGTCCGGGGAATTTTCCGGGAATGATAAATCTTATCGGTTAAAGGATTTTTCATTTATTTTTTGCTGTATTAAAATTTCAATTATTGAATATTTCAGGTTCTCATCATATCCTTTACCCGAAATATGATATTCAGTCAAGGAAAGTTCTTGATTATTAAATAGGTATTGACGAATTATATCTGCTTGCATATAGGTTGACAAGGACAAATACCTTTCACTTGCTTTTTGATGTGAGTAAGCATTAATTATAACTACAGGTTGAGAAAGAATTCTGATTTTATCGGCTAAGTCAGTTAACTTTTTTTTCCCGTATTCAGAAAGATCAATCATTTCAGAACTGAAAAGTGAATCGGTTTTAAAAGTTACTCTCTTGGCAGTATTTAAGGCTACCACAGCATCGATATCGGCGCCTAAGGCGTGATCAGAGGTATCCGGAAGGGGATTAAAGTCATAAATATCTCTGATTTTGACAAATGTATAAAAATGTTCATTTAGAGATTGAGTGCCAAAATCAAATGTATAGTTTGAATCTGCAGATTTATTTAAGGGTAGATATATCTTATTATCAGAACTTACCCAAATATTTATAGGTTCGTCATTACCGACTTCACAAACTTTCAGATCAGCACCAGGTCCGTTTATAAGAATATTATCAGTAAATTTAATAATTATGGTTCCTCCGTTACCCAGAGAAACAAATCCTGTGTCCTTATCTGAGATGCAATCAGGCTTACCCAGTGCCTTCTGTGCATTTTGATATTGTTTAGAAGGTTCTTCTCCGGTATTGTCTCCCAAAGCTCCAGGATCATAAAAAATAACAGAATCAGCAAAAGAAATGTTTTCAGATAGTACTTTTTGGGGGGATTGTTTCGAAATTGTATCGTTGGGAACAGAAATAGTTTGACAGATTACTTTGATAACTATTATTAATATAAAGTTTGTAGTAAAAAATATTTTCATAAATCACAATTTGGCAACTGATAATGATAGAAAAATAATAATTATTATTTTTAATATAAATTTTTTAAACAAATAAAATTTTTTTCATAGACTTGTTTTAATATAAATCAAACTTTTCAAATCTCAAAATAATTTTGCATAAAAAATAAATATTATAATTTTATTGACAAGAATTACTCATTTTATTACCTTTAGTTATTACAATTGAAATTTAATAATAAATTTTTCAGGTATAAGCAGATGAAAAAAAAATCCGTCGTATTGATATTCCTTTTACTATGCTTTTTTTCCCGAACCAGTTATGCAGATCCTTTTCGATCCAAAATTAATTTGTTTACCCCAGGATTTAATTTGGGTATAGGTATACCGAAGATACCTATATCCCATTACCGTACTCCCATTGCAATATGCGGCGGTATTGTTACCTATTTTGGAATTACCAACCGATTTGCTTTTCAGGTAAGCGCAAATGGATTATACACATTTAATTTAGGTTCCGTTATACAAGATAACAGTAAACTAAAATTTAATTTGTTTTGGGGTGATATTTGTTTTGATTATAAACTAAAATTTTCTCTGAATACTGATTCCTATATTTCACCAGGGATAGGATATTATAATCTGTTTCAGCAATTTGATAATGCTAAGGAAGACCTTACCACCTCCGGATTAACCGTAGGATTATTAACAAATAATTATGGAAGAAAAAATATTACCCAATTTGAAATACGATGGCACCTTTTGTTTCATCCGGAATCGAAACCCCAGGTTTTAACTATTAAGTTTGGATTTTTATTATAAGTTATGTCCATATCTGGATTTCAAATAAAAAAGAAATTAAAAAAGCTTCGCAGAAAGATAACTTATTCTGAAGGTTTTTTAGATTTCATATCATCATTGTCTGTATTTATCATACAAATTTATATAAAAAGCTTAAAGATCCAATTTTATCTTCATCCGGAGATGAAAAATTTTGATCGTTCCCGGGCAATATATAGTTTTTGGCATGGGAGACTTTTTTTACTGGTACCTTATTTCAAACAATGGCCGGTTTGTCTCTTAATAGATTTAAGCTGGTCTGGTGAAATTATTACCCGTATTTGTAGAAAATTCGGTTATAAAGTTGTTAGGGGATCAAGTAAAAGACAGGGTGTCAGAGGATTAATAAATTTAAAAAGAGCTTTTGAGAAAGGATGGGCAGGTGGAATTGCAGTAGACGGTCCTCGTGGTCCGCGATATAAATCAAAAGAGGGTAATATTTTTTTATCGAAAAAATCACTATATCCAATAATTCCTTTAACTTATTCAGCCAATAGAAAATGGATTTTAAATACCTGGTGTCATTTTATGATACCAAAACCTTTTGCCAAATGTTATGTTTCCATGGGACCTCCAGTTTGGGAAGCAATAAACAATCATGAATTTACTACTCATGATCTTGATGATATTTTAATGAACGTCACAGATTATTGTGATAATAAATTTTAAAATTTTTGCGATATGGAAACCAAGTTAAAAATAAAAACTCTGGATTCAAATATATCCATCAAAAAATTCAAAAAAATTAAAAAGGCACCCATTACTGTGATCCTAGATAATTTAAGAAGTGCTTTTAATGTGGGATCAATTATTCGTACTTCTGATTGTGCTTTAATTGAAAAAGTTATTATGTGTGGAATAACTGCGCATCCACCCCATAAAAAATTGGAAAAGACAGCTGTTGGAACTCTTGATTATGTTCAATGTGAATATGAACCGTTTTTGATGGATGCAGTTAAAAAACAGCAAAAGCAGGGTATACCGGTAATTGCTCTTGAAACTACAAATAAAAGTAAAATAATTTGGAATTTCAATTTTCCTTTTCCCGTATCTATTATTCTTGGTAATGAAGCCTTGGGTATATCACCCCAGGTATTAAAATTAGTTGATGATATTGTTGAAATTCCTATGTTAGGATTTAAAAATTCTATAAATGTTGCAGTAGCATATGGAATTGTAATTCATGAAATCCAAAGACAACACTGGCAAAATTATCCCAAACAAACCTGGAATAAAAAGTGATCAGAAGAGGAATAATTATAGTATTTTTTTTCTTAAGTTGTCGGTGCAATCCAGATAACACTAAGTTTACGGAACAACAAACAGGTGATCTGTATATGGCAAAAAGAATAGCAATGATTGAAAATCAATTAATAAGTCGTGGTATTAAAGATTCATTAGTATTGCAAGCGTTTAAGAATGTAAAGCGACATTTATTTGTTCCTGAAAAGTATCGATCAGAAGCTTATTATGACGAACCCTTACCCATTGGCTATGGGCAGACTATCTCTCAGCCTTATATTGTTGCCTATATGACCCAGATGTTGCATCTTGACGGAAGTGAAAAAGTTCTTGAAATTGGAACTGGTTCAGGATATCAAGCTGCTATTTTAGCAGAAATTGGATGTGACGTTTATTCCATGGAAATAGTTGAAGAATTAAAAATTAGAGCCCAAAAAACTCTTACCAAACTGGGATATAATAATGTCCATTGCAAATATGGTGATGGTTACAACGGATGGCCTGAACAAGCACCCTTTGATGCCATTATTGTTACAGCAGCTCCACCTGAGATTCCGGAGAAACTGGTAAATCAATTAGCAAGTGAAGGAAGAATGATTCTCCCCAAAGGATCGGTTTTTCAGGAGTTGATTTTAATTCGAAAAGTAAATGGGAAAATTTATAAAAAGAAATTGCTGCCTGTCCGATTTGTACCCATGATTAGAAAGTAAAGAGAATTGTACTATACAATATCATTCTGAAATGGTTAGTTTCAATTTACTATTGATGTTATAGTAGGATTTTCAATCCAGGCTTATTAAAAACAGTAAATTTTTATTTTTAATAATAATATAATTTAGCCATGCAGGTATATTTTTGAAAAAATTTTCATATTTTTTTGGTTTTCGATATCAATAAAAATAAACATTTAGTAAATATTATATTGACTTAATATTAAATTAAATTTTTTTAGTTTATAAGGTATTGAATCTTTTTTTATCTTTTAAATAAGTGATTGATTTTATTTATGGATAAAAAAAGATATATACTAACGAATTTTGGTAAAATTGGTATGAACTTTGCAAAAATAAAAATGATTACTATTTTTGAATTAAACTTTTAGGTATACTTTGGGTTTATTTATAAAAAAGAAAGATAATACGATTTCACCATCCGATATCAATCAATCTTTAATTAATTGGGTTAGTGGAAAAGATATTTTTCGAATCTCTTTGGATCCTTGGCAGAGAATTAAGAAAATATTAGTCGAACTGCAGAAACGAAGCTTATCTGAACAGATTTTATTATTAAATTGGAATAAACGAAAGAAACAAAAAATAATTTCTACGGCACCCTTAAATGAAGAACCAATAATTAATTCCAGACTTCAGTTAAGTTTATTAAAAAAAGGATTTGTAAAAAAAGATATACTTTTTTATGATGATTTTGCAGTTGATAAACTTATCAGTGAACAATTTAAAAATAATCAGTGTCATTCCCTAATATTTAGTCCCATAAATATTAAAAAAGACTATATTGATGTCTTATTGTTGATTAATTATTCTGGTTGGAGAGATAAATCCAAAATAAGTGAATTTATATCCTTTATTTCTTCGGTTCTGTCTTTCGCATTACAAAATGCACGATTGTACGATGAATTAAAGAAAAAAAACGAGGAACTAAAAAAATGGACTTCAGAAGTAGAGGAGAGGATCGAATTAGGCACAAAAAAATTATTAGAAAAAGAAGCACAATATCATGCTTTATTTGATGGTATCAATAATGGACTTATAGTCCATACCCTAGATGGAGATATAGTTGAAATTAATAAAGCAGCCTGTAAACTGTTCGGAATAAAGAAAAAGAAACTACTAAATACTAAATTTCAATTTTTAACTGGAGAAAGTGAGTACAAAAAACAGAAAAAATATTTTTCACAAGTAATTAATAAAAACAATGTTGAATCCTTGGAAACTATATTGAAAAAAAATGATAATACAAAATTTTATGCAGAATTAAAAAGTACTTTAGTTCAATTCCAAGGAAAAAATGTAATTCAGACATTTATCAATGATATTACCAGAAAAAAAGAGCTAGAAACAATCTTAAGAGAATCCCGGGAAAAATATCGAATATTAATTGAGTCCAGTATATTAGGTATCTACATAGTACAAAATGGATTAATAAAATTTACCAATGCTATGTTTAGAACCATAAGCGGGTATTCAGAGAATGAACTGAACGATATTGAATTTTATGATTTAGTGGATGCTGAGGACAGGAGTAAAATTGTTAGTCATCATGAATTTTTAGAAAAAGGTGAAAAAACCAACTTTAGAGATGAAATTCGTTTAATTAGAAAAGATGGTAAAATGTGCTGGTGTGAATTATACATATCCAATATAATTCTAAATCAAAAAAATGCAGTATTTGGATATATTATAGATATATCAGAACGAAAAAATCTTGAATTACAATTACTTGAAAATCAAAAATTAAAATCACTTGGTACCTTAGCTGGTGGAATCGCCCATGACTTTAATAATCTTCTAGGAGGTATATTAGGATTTTCATCATTATTATTAAGTGAAATCTCAGATGATCATCCCTTTTATAATGATATACAAGCTATTGCTGAAACTGCAAAACGAGGTGCAGAGTTAAGTAACCGGATACTTGCTTTTGCCAGAGGCGGAAAATATCAAGTAACTAAGATTAATATTAATAATTTAATAAACGATGTAGTAGCTATTCTTTCCCATTCTTTGGATAAATCAGTAATAATTGAAACAAATCTTGAAAAAAATATTTGGTCAATTTATGGTGATTCGCGTCAGATTCACCAAACTTTACATAATATTTGTTTAAATGCCAGAGATGTAATGCCTGAAGGTGGAAAATTAACTATTATTACTAAAAATATTACAATGCATCAATCTCATAAGGAATATATATCAAATTTAGTACAAGGAGATTATGTAAAAATTACCATTAGTGACACTGGTTTTGGTATGGATAAAAAAACAAAATTAAGAATATTTGAACCTTTTTTCACCACAAAACCTCAAGGTGAAGGAACGGGCTTGGGTATGTCCATGGTGTACGGAATTGTCAAAAATCACAACGGATATATTAAGGTTGAAAGTGAGATTGGAAAGGGAACCAATGTAATAATATTTTTTCCACGTATAAAAGAAAATCAGACGAATATTAAAAAGAAAGTTATAAATGATAATTCAAAATATATTTTATTTGTTGATGATGAAGATGTCATTCGTGAAGTCGGTGAACGAATGCTGAATAAAGGTGGATATAAAGTTTTATTAGCAAAAGATGGAAAAGAAGCAGTTGAAGTTTTCAAAAAGAATATAGATAGTATAGCATTAGTTATTATTGATGTTATTATGCCGGTTATGGATGGAATGGAAACAAGTAAAATTTTAAGAAATATTAAACCGGAGATTGATATAATTTTTACCAGTGGATATGGACCGGAAGACCGACCAGATTTATTAAAGCTGAATGGAGAGTATTTTATTAAAAAACCTTTTCAGACAGAGATGTTTATTGAAAAAGTAGATGAAATTTTATCTCAATAAGAAAGCAAATTTTTTAATAGTTGCTAAAAATGGATGAATTAAAACCCAAAATAACTGATAAAAATCTTAATTTTTCCCAACTTCCGGAAAGGGTGTATAAAGAATTTTATTCTAAAGTTGATATTCTTTATTTTCTTATTAATGATACTTATCAGATTGAATCCTGTAATGTTACCGCCCAGGAAAAAATGAATTTTTCCGATATTGAGATTTTAGGTAAAAAATTTATCGATTTTTTCATAGAAAAAGATTTAGAAATAATTCAAGACTCTCTTAAACAATGCCTCAATAAAGGATATATTCGTAGTATTAGAGCAACCATGCAAGGGAAAGGAGAAAGTTTTTCAGTAAGAATTAATGGTTTGGCACATTTGGATGATTCCGGGAAACCTAAATTTATTCGATTATATATTCAGGATATAACTGAACTTGCCTGCTTAGAACAAGAGAGAGACTTTTCTAATAAAATTGCTCAAAAAATTGTAAATCATGAAGTAAGCATCTCTGATCTTAAAAAAATCATGATTGATATTCAAAATATTTTAGATTCCTGGGAAATAGGGATAGTAACTGATAAACAATCATTGGGAAATATCTTCTTAAAAAAATCTTCCCATGACAATAAACTTTATGAAAATAAAAAAGATGAATATATTTTTTGGAGTCCACAAATTTGGAATAGAGTGATCGATGCCTGCCCGGAAGTTTCATCAGCTTCAGTGAATAAAAATGGTATGTGTTTAATAAAAAACGTATCTGATTTTGTTTTGGGAATTACCTCTGAGGAATTGAAAAATTATCTTGTTTCTTTAACTGAGTATGAATCATCACTAATTGTCCCAATACCTGAAGAAAATAATATTAAAGGGTATATAGTCGTTTTGGGTAAAAAACAAGAAATGTGGGAGGAACGAGATATTACCTTCTTGGAAAATAATGTCCAATCTGTTCAAAAAATTATTCAATTAAATATTAATAAAACTCCCCAATCAGACGATATAACAAAATCAATTTATAATTCACCTCTTTTAGGTATATTATGCATAAAAAATGATAAAATTGAATTTGTTAATGAATGGATTTGTGAAATATTGGAAATCACTCAAGAAAATCTAAAAGGGAGAAAAATATTTGATTTTCTTACTCCAGAATCACAAGAGGAAATAAATAAGTTAAGAAATAGTAATAATGAAAAGAAAAATAAAATTTGTGATATAAATATAATCACCAGTGATGGAAGTCGATGTGAAATAAAATGCTCAATTGCAAAAATAATACATGAGAATGTTACATCAGAATTATGGTATTGGATTAATCAAAGTGATGAACGACGTTTAAAAGATCAGTTAATACAAGCTAGAAAAATGGAATCTCTTGGTATTTTAACCGGTGGTATAGTTCATGATTTCAACAATCAGCTTGCTTCCATATTAGGATTCAGTTCTTTATTAAAAGAAGAAGTATCTAAAGATAATCAATTTTACGATGATATTATACAAATTTCCAATTCCGCTGAAAAAGCTTCCGAATTGGCCGGACGGCTTTCAGCGTATTCAAAGGGAAGTTCATACATAGTTGATTCTCTTGATGTCAACGAATTAATCAGAGAAGTAGCCACTATACTTTCCAGAACGCTAGAAAATAATAAATCTATACATGCAGAATTAAATCCGGATGTATATTTGATTAGGGCAGATGCAAGTCAAATACAACAGGCCATACTACAGGTTGCCTTAAATTCCAGGGATGCAATACCTGATGGTGGTAAAATATTCTTTAAAACTCGGAATATTGAATTAAATGATACTAATGTCTGTAAAATGTATAATGCCAAACCAGGAAAATATGTACAGATTGAAATAAGTGATAATGGAAAAGGTATTAGTAATGAAATAAAAAGTAAAATTTTTGATCCTGATTTTTCTACCAAAAATGTTGATTCAAATAGTAAAGGTATGGGATTGGCTATGGTGCAGAATGTAATAAGAAAGCATTCTGGTTTTATTTCAGTCTTTAGTGAAAAGAACAGAGGTACTGTATTTAAAATTCATCTATCAGCCCAAAAAAGAAAATCAACTGATATAGAAACAAAAAAGGATATTAAACCTTCACTGGGCAAAGAAACTATTTTATTGGTCGATAGTGAAAAAATTATCAGAGAGACAGCTCGGAAGATGCTTAACCGTTATGGATATAAAGTTATCAGTGCTGAAAATAGTTCAGAAGCAATTGCTATATATAAAAAATATAAAAGTCGAATTGATTTGATAATTCTTGATATTGCCTTAAGAGGAATGCCCATAAAAAAGGTGTTAGCCTGGTTTAAGAAAATTAATCCTGAAGTTAAAATTATTGCCACTTCCAGAAAGGGTGAAAAAGAAAAGATTGAAAATATTTACAAACGGAAAGTGACTGGATTTATTGAAAAACCCTTTGAAATACGTCCCTTGCTTGCTAAAATTCGTTCATATATTAATGAGTAAAGTGCATATAATTAACTATGTATACTAAATATATATTTATTAATAAATTAATTGCTGATGTAATCCATAAAATTAAAAACGGACTTGGAGGGATAGGTGGCTATGCTACTCTTCTGGAAAAAGAATTAAATTCTAATGATCCTAAAATGCGATATGTAAAAAAAATTAATGATGGTGTTATTGGAGTGAATGAAATAACCTTAAAATTAATGTCTCTGGTTAGAATGAGAGAGCTTCAAGAAGAGAAAGTGAAGATCGAATATTTGTTTAGAGAAATTTTAAAAAATATATCCAGTAATGATGAAGATTTAATAAAAAAGCTTGATTTTGATAAATCTCTTGAAGATAAGTATATTGAAATAATATCTGATCAAGATATTTTGGAAGAACTTTTTAGAAATGCAATACAATTTTTACAGGAAATTAATAGCAAAATAAAAAAAATCTTGGTTACTTTATCCAAGGGAAAAAAACTTACAATCAAAATTTATTTCGAAAAAGATATTAAAAATAATACGGATATATCTGACTACATAAAAAATTTAATGAAGGAATCCCGATACCTTTATGCAAGATTATGTTTTGCCATTACCCAAAATATGGTAGGTTTGTTAAAAGGAAAATATTCAGCGTTATCAAAAAATGATGGAATTAATATTTTAAAAATCGAAATATAATAGGAAAATCATTGAAGAAAAAAAATAAGAACATATTAGTTATTGATGATGAGGAATTGATTCGAGAATTGTTAAAGGATACCTTTGAGAAAGAAAAATACACCGTGGAAACTGCAGAGAATGGTGAACAAGCATTTAAAATGATAAGTTCGGATGACTTTGATCTTGTTATAACTGATATACGGCTTCCGGATATTAGCGGTATGGAAATTCTCGAAAAAATTAAATCAAAATATCCTGAAATTGGTGTTATTATGATTACTGCTTATGGTTCCATAAAAAGTGCAGTAAAATCCATGAAAGATGGTGCATTTGATTATATTGCCAAGCCATTCGAGATCGACGAAATTAAAATTGTGGTAAAAAAATATTTTGAATTTGAAGATTTAAAAGATGAGAATAAGTATTTACGGTCGGAATTAAATAAAAAATTTAGTTTTAAGAATATTATTGGCCAAAGTAAACCAATGGACAAGATTTTTAATACTATTGAAATGGTGGCCAAGAGTAAAGCCACTATACTAATTCAAGGGCCAAGTGGCACTGGAAAAGAACTTATTGCTAGATCAATTCATTATAACAGTAATAGAAAAAACGCACCCTTCATTACTACGAATTGTGCCTCCTTACCAGAAAGTTTGGTGGAAAGCGAACTATTCGGCCATGAAAAAGGAGCTTTTACGGGTGCATATAAAACCAGTAAAGGACGATTTGAACTGGCAGATGGTGGTTCTATTCTTTTGGATGAAATCTCTGAAATAAGTTTCGGACTTCAAGCAAAACTTTTACGAGTTTTACAAGAAAAGGAAATTGAAAGAGTAGGGAGTGGTAAAGTAATACCTATTGATGTGAGGATAATTGCTACGACGAATAAAGATTTAAAAAAAGAAGTTAAGGAAAATAGATTTAGAGAAGATCTTTTTTATAGGTTGAATGTTGTTCCCATTAAAGTACCCGTCATAGCGGAAAGAAGAGAAGATATTCCTTTATTAATCAACCATTTTATAAAATTATACTGTAAAGAAAATAATTATGCAGAAAAGAAAATTTCTGATAAAGCATTACAGATTTTAATCAACAGAAAATGGCCGGGTAATGTGAGAGAAATTGAAAATTGTGTTGAAAGAGCAGTCGTATTATCCGGTCCTCAGAGTAAAACCTTAGAACTCAAACACTTTTCTCTTCAGGATCAATATGTTCGTGAAGAAACAGATAGTTTTTCCAAAGATATGACTTTACGAGCAATTGAACAAGTTATGATTCTACAGAAGTTAAAACAGTTTGACGGTAATAGGACAGAAACTGCAGAAAGCTTGGGAATAAGTGTTAGGACACTTCGAAATAAATTAAATGAATATCGTAAAGAGGGAATAGATATATAATTCAAAACGGAAAAACTATCCGTATCCTGCAGGAAAAGCTTGCCTTTTATTAAAATATTTAAAGTATAATTTTTGTAATTAGAATGTATCTAAATACCTGATATCATTATATTTATCCGGTTAGTACATTTATGGCATAGATGTTGCTTTTTTTGAAATGAATTTGAGTAGGTAATATTTACTATAAACCGGAGGGTATAATGAAAAAAGTAAAATCCCTGTTATTTGTCGATGATGAAAAAGAAATACTCGACATTCTAGTTGATCTTTTCAAAGATGAGGAGTATGAATTGTATACAGCAACGAAAGCAGAAGAGGCGAGAAATATTATGAAAAAACATAAAGTAGATTTTATACTGACTGATTTGAAACTTCCGGATGACTCAGGTTCTGATTTATTAACCGATATTCGCAATAAAAATCCGGAAACAATCAGAGTTTTAACTTCTGGTTATCTTGATCTAAAATTTGGAAATATTAGTGAGAATAAAGAAGATGGTACTTTGTATTTATCCAAACCCTGGGATCTTTTCACTTTAAAACAGTTGGTTGAGGAAAGATTAGAAAAAAGAGTATGAAATCATTAAAAAAAGTATTATATATTGATAGTGATAATTCACTATGCACTGATGTTCAGAAAACTTTATCAAATTCATCTTTTCATTGTATAACTGCAGATAGTGGATCCTCAGGTTTAAAAAAATCTTCAAATAATATATTTGATATTATTTTTGTAGATGAAAGATTGTCCGACATGAGTGCGGAAGATTTTATTAATAAGATACATTCTCAAAATAATCATAAAAATATTCCTTTTATTCTTTTAACCTCCAATGGCACAACAAACGAGTCAACCTTAAATAAACAAGGTTTCTACTCACATTTTAATAAACCTTTCCACACCAATGATTTAATTAATTTTATTAACAAAATTATAATTTCAAATGTTGTCTCCAAGAACAATAAAAAATTTCAAAAAACCATGAATAATGGTAAATATTTTCTGGAAAATGTACTTGAAAGTTCAGTAGAGTCAATATTTACTGCTGATAATAAGGGATATATTACTTATTGTAATAAAGCAAGTATACGATTATTAAAATATAAATTCAAAGAATTAATAGGTTTAAATATAAGTGAGTTATTAAATGATGGATCTTCAGAACTGTTAAAAATATTTAATACAGTCAACAAAGACGGAAAATTAACCAATTATAAGACATTTTTAATAGATAAAACAAAAAATAAAATTCCAGTTAGTCTTTCTTTATCACCAATGAAAGATATTAATGGGAATGTAATCGGCTGTTTAGCGCTTACCATGCACCAAAAGGAAGATGTAGATAGTTCATCTATACAACGTTCAGAAAGATTAGCAACCATTCTTGAAACTGCAATTACGGTAAATCATGCCATAAACAATCCTTTAGTCCCGATACTTGGACATGCCCAGTTTCTTCTTCAGGATGAGAGAATTACTGATGAGGATATCCGAAAACGCTTGAATATTATTATTGATAATGCCTTAAGAATTAAAAGTATAACCCAGAAACTAGCTCGAATATCCAAACCGGTTTCCAAAGAATACATCAAAGGGACTAAAATGCTTGATTTGGATGCTTCCATTTAATATTAAATAATACCTTCCCCCTTTTTTATATATATAAGAGTTTAATATTTAATATAAACATTAAATATTGCAATGTTTATATATGGTCAAAATTCATCCACAATATATTTTGTTAATGTTATACCTTAAATTTGTTAATACTGTAATTCCTTTAGAAACAAAGTAATAGCGTTATATTTATATTTAATCTTATATTGATGGCAAAGTATTTGCAACGTAATAGAGTGATTATGAAGTTAAGCTATCTAAATATATGGAGGAGAGAGATGATTCGGAATAAGTTAATTTTGTTCCTGACTATATTATTTATAACAAATTCTGTATATAGTCAGAATTTCTTTGAAAGATTAGTTCATCCCGATGTTATTGGGGGAAATATTATTGGTTGTCGTCAGGATAGGACATCTCGTAATAGTCCGGGTGCAGGATTAGGTCCGGGAGCAGAATTATTTTTTCAGTATAATATTAATCCTAATCTGTTTATTAATACCGGTACTGGATTTATAACTGCAACTGACAAATATTTTGGTTGGGATAATAATAAAGTAACCTTGTTTCCGGCTTTTAGATTCAACCTCGGGTATAATTTTATGAATGCAGATAATTTGTCAACCTATTTTAACGCAGGTATACTTGGATTTAAATCCAAATATGAAAGTAAAATACCGCCTATTGAAGAAGATATGAAATTTGATGCCGCTGTATCCGGAGGGCTGGGATTGAGTTATAAATTAAATGATCAATTAGCCTTTAATGCCAGTGGAAGCGGTAATTATACTTTTACTTCTGATGTACCCAAAGGAGTAACCAAACCCTTATTTTGGTTTGCGAAAATGGGATTAAGTTATGCCTTGAATAATGCCCCGAGACGCGATACCAGACAAAAAGAAGAAATAGAGTATCCTTTTTCCGGAGATGAAATCGCCCTGGATGATATCTTCAATACAGAAGAAGGTGGAAAAACTAGTCAGTCTCAAGAATCAATAAGTGAAGATGAAGCCTTGGATTTACTTTTTCAGGCAGCTGAAGAAGAATCCAGCTCCGGAGCAATAGATGATTTATTCTCTGAATCCAAAGGTACTAATAAATCATCTGTTGAGAATGAAATTGATGACTTACGAGATAAAATTAATGAACGTGACAGGATAATTAGTGAATTACGACAAAAGGTAAATAAAAATGAAGAATATATTTCAAAAATTTCCGGTCAAGGTGTTAGTACAAAAAGTGATACTTATAGTAACTATGTAGATAATGGTAATTTTACGGCTGCCTACAAAAGTGCTCTGCAGTTATTTTATAACAGAGAATATACGCAAGCGATTAATCAATTCCAGAATCTTTTAAATTCCAATCCGAATAATAAATTAGCAAGTAACTGTCAATACTGGATTGGAGAATGTTATCATGCCTTAGGTGATTACAATCAGGCATTAAAGGCTTTCAAAGCAGTCTTAAACTTTAGTAATTCCTATAAATTTGACGATGCCTTAATTATGAATGGAGTTACCTATCTAAAAATTGGTGAAGTCGAATTAGCTAAGAAGAATTTTCAACAGCTTGTTCAAAATTATCCTGACAGTGAGTATGCCCCCAAAGCAATGAGATATTTGGGCAGATTATAAATTATATTCATTTTTATATAAGGGGTCATTGAATAGAAGAAAATTTTAATGAACCCTTTTTTATTTAATGTGAATCCAAAATGCTTGCAAAATTCCATCTAATTTTTTAATTTAATTAAATTAAAAGAATTATTAAAGATTCTTGACAGTTTCCTTTAACTATGATTATGCTGAATAATAAGGAGTTGGTAATGCAAAGCAGTATAAAACCTAACCTGAAATCAAATGATAATACTAATAAATCAATTAAAGATTTTGATACACTCATGGATAAAATTAAAAATGAATTAATAGATTCAATACAGCCTTATGTAATTAATAATATAAATTCTTATCAGATTAAACAAATAAAGAAAAAATTTTCACTCGATTCAGAATATAAAGTCAGAACCTATAAAAGAGAAAAGGATTATACCTTAAAAGTATATCCGGTAGGAAATTTAAAAAGACTAGCTGAACAGAAAGCTCAAGAAGTGATAATGAATGGTAATATAATAAACTTGCCACACATGGGTGCTTATGAAAGATTTGTTGTCCACGATTATTTAAAGAATAGAAATGGTATAAAAACTCAAAGTTATGGAAAAGAGGGAAAAGACAGACATATTAAAATTTATCCATTATTTGGAAGAAAACCTAAAAAAGCAAAGAAAAAGCTGACTATATAATTCTTATTTTTTTCAAGGAGAAATCTTTATGGAAAAAGAAGTCATGATTGTTGATGATGATTTAGCGGTTTTGAAAACCTGTAAAAAAATTATTATCCGGAATAACTTAACGGTTAGAACTGCAGAAAGTGGTAAGGCATGTCTGAAAGAGCTAGAAAAAGGATTTAAGGGAATAATATTAATGGATATAATAATGCCCGAAATGGACGGCTGGGATACTATAAACGAAATTGTTAAACGTGGCTATATAAAGAATGTGATTATACTTATGTTAACCGGGAAGGATCAGCCTGGCGAAAAAATGGATAATTTAAAAGAGTATGTACTGGATTATATCCGCAAACCTTTTGATTCCGAGGATTTAATAAAACTCATTAAGAAATATTTATCGTATTTGGAATAATATTACACTATGGCAGCATCAAAGATTGCAATAATTGGATCTTCAGCAGGAGGTCCTCGTATATTAAGAGAAATATTCTCCGAATTACCAGTACTAAATGGAGCAATAGTCCTTATTCAGCATATGCCTGAATTTGTAAATAAATCTTTTACCAAAGAGTTAGATGGATTGACTAAGATGGAAGTGATTATTCCTGAGGATGGGGTAGAGCTTACCAACGGAAAAGTATATATAGCACCCAGTGAATACCATCTTGAATTAATTAATAATACCAATATAAAATTATATAAAGGTGAAAAGGTTAATTTTGTTTGTCCTTCCATTGATGTCACTATGAAATCAGTTGTTAGTAAAATTAATATGAAAATTATAGGAATTATTCTAACAGGAATGGGACGAGATGGAAGAGAAGGAATTATTCATATTAACCATATCTATGGAACAACCATAGCTCAGGATAAATATTCAAGTATTATTTTCGGTATGCCCAAAGAAGCAATTGAAACCGGATGTGTTGATTATGTATTAAATCCGGATCAGATAAAAGATAAGCTAATAGAATTGATGTTACTATAGAAGATCACTTAAATATTAAAAACGCCCGTTTTTTTATTACGATAGCACTCTATTAAAATTGAATTAATAAATAAATTTTTGAAGAGTAAACACTTTATAATTGCATTTATTGAAAAAGGGGCATTTAAAAAAACGCAGTGCGGGCAGAGAAGTCATAAAGTTCATCATAAAATAAATCTATAATTATTAATTTATTACAGCTTTTATGTCGTTCTTGTCGGGTTCTGCGTTTAAAATTTTTTCCTACTTTTTTACAGACCCTCTCTAATAGGTTTAAACAAACAAAAACTTAATACCCGGCAGCTTGACCGTCCTTCCGGGATTCAGACGCACCATAGTAAACTTTATGCTTCCAATCATACTGAATACCCTGATATCCACCAAAGCTTCCCACATTAATTTGTATAGTATGTCCCATTGTAACCAGTTCACGGATTACCTCATAATCAAATCCGGATTCCAAAGAAACAATACCACCATCATGCATAATTTGTCCAGTGGGCTGTGAGGATCCCTGATGAAGTATTCGGGGAGCATCACCTGCTTCCTGCACATCCATACCAAAATCTATCATATTGATAATAATTTGTGCTTGTCCTTGGGGTTGGGTTGCACCTCCCATAACTCCAAAACTCAGGAAGGGATTTCCATTTCGGGTGATAAAGGCAGGTATTATGGTATGAAAGGGACGTTTATGAGGTGCATAAGTATTAAAATGACCTTCTTCAAGATTAAATAATTCTCCCCTGTCCTGCAGTCCGAAACCTAATCCAGGGGGACAGAGCCCACTTCCCATACCTCGATAATTACTTTGGATCAGGGAAACCATGTTACCATATTTATCGGCAACCGTTAAATAAACAGTGTCACCTTTATCCAGAATCGGATCCCCGGAATTATATTGTTTGGCTGCCTTATTTGGATTAATAAGGCTTCTTCTCTTTGCTGCGTACTCTTCAGAAATCAATTCCTGAACTGGAATTGTATTGAAATCAGGATCAGCATAAAATTTAGCCCTGTCTTCAAAAGCAAGTTTTTTGGCTTCAATAAAGTAGTGGATATACTCTTTACTACCAAAGCCCATTTTTTTAAGATCGAATTTTTCTAAAATCTGCAATATCTGTAAGGTGGCAATTCCCTGCCCATTTGGGGGTAATTCCCAAATATCATATTCTCGATAATGTATGGATACCGGTTCCACCCAGTTCGATTCATGATCAGCAAAATCATTATAGGATAAAAATCCCCCTACTTCCTGCACGAAAGTAGCTATGGTTCGTGCTATATCTCCTTTATAAAAGACATCTCTTCCTTTATTTGCAATTTTTTCCAGAGTATTAGCAAGTGCGGGATTTTTAAATATCTCTCCCGGTAGGGGAGCAGGCAGAAAAGTTTCTCTAAATCCAGGATAATCTTGCAGGTATTTTGCACTGAGTTGCCAATAATAGGATATTAAGTCACTTACCGGAAATCCTTTTCGGGCATATTCTATGGTTGGTGATAGTATATCTTTCATGGGAAGATTACCAAAACGATCATGAAGTTCAAACCAGCCAGCCACGCATCCCGGAACTGTAACTGGTAAGGGACCATGCGCAGGAATTCGGGAATATCCATTTTCCTTAAAATAATCAAAAGTAAGAGAATATGGTGATCTCCCGCTTGCGTTTAATCCATAAAGCTTTCGGGTTTTGGCATGCCAAACAAGGGCAAATAAGTCACCGCCAATACCGTTTCCAGTAGGTTCCACCAGACCTAACATAGCATTGGCTGCGATGGCAGCATCAATAGCATTTCCTCCTTGTTTTAGAATATCTAGAGCTACTTGGGTAGCCAGGGGTTGACTGGTTGCAGCCATTCCCTGTTGTGCCATAACCCTGGAACGGGTAGCAAAGGTTTTACCGGTAATTCTGTCAGAAGCAAATACCAGAGTAACAAGAAAAAGATTGATAAGAAATATTCTCAAAATTTTCATTGGTACCTCCTTTATTTATATATAATTATTTATATCAACTCTACCTTAAAAATAACTATTTTTTAGTATAAAGCCAATCATCATTCCAGAAATTTTGTATTGAATTTGATGGGATATTTTTGTACATTAAAATACAAAAATAGTTAATAGGGAAGGGTAAGGTTTAAAAGATGACACAATTAGAAGCAGCTCGAAATAATAAAATTACTTCAGAAATGAAAGCAGTGGCAAAAAATGAAAATATTGAAATAAATCATTTAATAAAGCTGATCAGCCAAGGTGAAGTGGTTATATTAAAAAATAAAAAGCATAACAATATAAAACCGGTGGCGGTGGGGAAACAAGTTCGAACCAAAGTGAATGCTAATATTGGAACTTCTCAGGATTATGCAGATATAATAAAAGAAGTAGAAAAAGCAAAAGTTGCAGTGAAAGCAGGAACAGATACCATAATGGATCTTTCCACCGGAGGAAATTTAAGGGAAATCAGAAAAAAAATAATGCAACAGGTACCAGTGGTGATTGGAACCGTACCAATTTATCAAACAGTTATTGAAACCATCGAAAAGAAAAGTGCGCTTATTAATATGACTTCTGATGACATTTTCCAGGTTTTAGAACAGCAAGCTGAAGAAGGAGTTGATTTTTTCACGGTACATTGCGGCGTTACTCTGGCAAGCATAGAAAGACTTACTAAACAGGGCAGATTGACTAATATTGTCAGTAGGGGAGGATCATTTCTTACTACCTGGATGATAGCTAATGAAAAGGAAAATCCCTTATATGAGGAATTTGAACGTTTACTGAAAATTGCTTATAAATATGATGTTACTTTAAGTCTGGGTGATGGATTAAGACCAGGTTCAGTGCATGATGCCACTGATCGTGCCCAAATCACAGAGTTGATTATCCTGGGTGAGTTGACTAAAAAAGCCCGTGATAAAAATGTTCAGGTCATGATTGAGGGACCTGGGCATATACCATTACATCAAATTGAAACAAATATTAAATTACAGAAACAAATATGTGATAATGCTCCATTTTATGTTTTAGGGCCCATAGTAACAGATATAGCACCGGGATACGATCATATCACCTCAGCTATTGGAGGAAGTATTGCAGCTGCAAATGGTGCTGATTTCCTCTGTTATGTAACACCGGGTGAACATTTAAAACTTCCCAATAAAGAAGATGTTAGACAAGGAGTCATTGCTGCCAGAATTGCTGCTCACGCAGGGGATATAAGTAAAGGATTACCGGGTGCAATTGAGTGGGATAACCAAATTTCCCAAGCCAGGAAAGAGCTTGACTGGAAAAAACAGATTGATTTATCCCTTGATCCAGATTTAGCTCAGAAGTTACGGGAGGAAGGCAAACCACATACTCAAGATGTCTGTTCCATGTGTGGAGAATACTGCGCTATAAAAATGGTCAATAAAATATTAAAAAATAAATGATTACTGTAAATAGAGGTTTTTATGAATAAAATTAAAATATATCCTGATCCTATTTTACGTCAAAAAGCGGCACCGGTTGATATAATCACCAAAGAAATACTGCAGATTTCCCATGAAATGGTTGATACCATGTATAGCTATGAAGGAATCGGTCTGGCCGCTCCCCAAATAGGGATTTCTAAACAAATAATTATAGTTGATTACGGTGAAGGCCCTTTAATTCTATTCAATCCGGAAATAATCGAAATGAGTAAAGAACAGGATGAAATTGAGGAAGGATGCTTAAGTTTGCCGGATATAACCGTACCTGTCCTACGGCCGATTAAAATAAAGGTAAGATTTACCGATGAAAATAATAAAATTTCTGAAATAAATGTGGAAAATTTAGCCGCCAAAGTATTTCAGCATGAAATTGATCATCTCAATGGAATACTTATAATTGATCACATTTCTCCTCTTAAAAAAGCAGTAATAAACTCTAAATTAAAAAAACTCGAAAAAATTTATTCTACCCACTAAACCTTTATAGGAATTATTTTGAATAATAAGACTAACAATGAAGTTACTGTACAAGGATTACCTGTTTCAGAAGGTATAGCCATTGGAACTGTGGTTATTCTGGAAAGTCCGTGGGATGAAATCATTGAAATCTCTTTAAAAAAAAGCAACATTGAGGAGGAAATAAGCCGCTATCGCCTGGCATTGAAAGATGTAAATCGGCAGCTTATTGAATACCAGGAAAGAGTTAAGAAAGATATCGGAGACAAAGAAGCACAAATTTTTGAAGCGCAATTGACTATATTAAAAGATACTTTTTTTCAGGAGGATATGCCGGCTGCTATAAAAAAAATTAAAAAAAATGCTGAATTTTTACTACGGGAAAAGATTGAAAAACTTCGAACTTCATTTAAAAAAATGAATAATGACTACTTTCAGCAGAGAATCATAGATATTGAAGATGTGGCAGTAAGAATATTAAAAATTCTTCTGCAATCTGAAGAGGTTAAAATACCTCATCAAAAAAATTCAGAAATTGTTTCACATAATCTTAAACCTTCTGATACTATACGGATAGATCGATCAAAAATTGTCGCTTTTATTACAGAATTAGGAGGAGAGACATCCCATACCTCCATTCTGGCCCGATCCATGGGAATTCCTGCTATTGTGGGAATAGAAAAACTAACTGACCGAGTAAACAATGGCGATAAAGTGATTGTGGATGGGAACAGTGGTACCTTACACATAAAACCTCCTAAACAACTACTTAAAGTCTATCAACAAAGAAAAAAGAATTTTGATATTTATTTACAGCGATTGGATAAAGACCGGGAATTGGATCCTGTAACCAGCGATGGTGCCTGGATATCATTAAAAGCAAATATTGCCATGATTTCAGATGTAAATTTAGCCTTGAAATATCGAGCCGATGGAGTAGGATTATTCCGAACTGAATTACCTTTTCTCATAGCCGGAAGACTGCTTACCGAAGAGGAACAGTTTGAAATTTACAAAACTGCAGTTACGAAAATGAAGGATAAGATCGTTACTATACGTACCTTGGATTTAGGGGGTGATAAATTTCTTCCTTTTCAGAATGTAAAAGAAGAAAGAAATCCCTTTTTGGGATGGAGATCTATCCGCATATTTCTTCAAGAGGAAGATGTATTTAAAGCACAGTTGAGAGCCATCCTTCGTGCTAGCATATTTGGGAATGTTCGCATATTATTTCCTATGATCTCAAGTTATGAAGAGGTTATAAAAATAAATAAAATTGTAGAAGAGACTAAAGATGAGTTGATTTCTGAAAATATTCCTTTTGATAAGAGTATTAAATCAGGTATAATGATAGAAGTACCTTCGGTAGCTATTGTAATTGATCAAATAATAAAATTTACAGATTTTGTTAGTATTGGCACTAATGATCTTATTCAGTATACTCTGGCAGTGGATAGAAACAATGAAAAAGTAGCAAAGTTTTATAATCCTAATAATCCTGCTGTTTTAAGATTGATAAATAATATTATCAAAGTAGCAAACAACTATGGAAAACCTGTTTCTGTATGTGGAGAACTTGCTGCCAATCCTTTATATACCGGTCTTTTATTGGGTTTTGGTTTAAGAAATTTCAGTTTAATACCTTTATTAATTCCAGAACTGAAAGAAAGAATTAGAGTTTTAAAAATTACCGAATGTGAAGAGATTGCCAAAGATATATTAGAAAATGTCTCAGCCAGAAAAATAATTCAAATTCTTTGGGATTTTCATATTCAAGCTAATAAACAACAAACAGTACCTTCTGTTATTAAACAAATAGCCTGATGAAAAATACTTATTTTTTCCCAAGGTAAGCAAAAATAATAGCTGAAAAGACTTGACAAAACAAGATAATATTTTGATATTATAAGAACTGAAATGTATAAAATTTTTACTGGAGATTGAATTGTCAGAATTTCTTTTATTTGAAATTAGTGTGAAAAATCGAAGTGGTTTTACTTTACCCCCCTTGGATATTCCGGAAAAATCTCTGGAAGATATACTCCCTTCAAAATTTTCTAGAAATGAAAATCCCGACTTACCTGAAATAAGTGAATCTGACGTAATTAGGCATTTTATTCATCTTTCCAACTTAAATTATCATATTGATAAGGGAATGTATCCCTTGGGCTCATGTACTATGAAATATAATCCCAAAATTAATGATAAACTTTCCTCTTTACCAGGTTTTACAGAAATACATCCATTTCAGCATCAAGAGGATATCTGGGGAGCAATTCAGATAATGGGTGAACTTAGTGAATATCTTAAGATCATCTCGGGATTGGAGGAGATTACCTTACAACCATCAGCTGGTGCTCAAGGCGAATTAACCGGTATTAAAATTATTCGAGCTTATCATGATACCAAGGGTAATCTTCGCAAAACTATACTCATTCCAGATTCAGCTCATGGTACTAATCCGGCTAATGTAACTGTATCTGGTTATGATCTGGTTCAAGTAAAATCCAATAATAAAGGTCTCATCGATGTTGATGATTTAAAGAAAAAACTCAATAAGGATGTTGCTGGTTTTATGGTTACTAATCCCAATACGCTGGGGTTATTTGAAAAGGATATTAAACAAATTGCTTCCTTAATGCATGACATTGGTGCCCTTCTTTATATGGATGGAGCTAATCTAAATGCTTTGCTGGGAATTGTGCGTCCGGGAGATATTGGATTTGATATTGTCCATTTTAACCTTCATAAAACTTTTTCCACACCTCACGGGGGAGGTGGACCAGGCAGCGGACCAGTTGGGGTTACCTCAGAATTATCTGATTATCTCCCTGTCCCCGTAATATCCAAAAGAAATAATACATTTATTTTTGACTATGACAGACCAAAATCAATTGGAAGAATACATGAATTTTTTGGAAATTTTAACATAATGGTTAAAGCCTATGTATATATAAGAATGCTTGGATCTACAGGTCTAAAAAAGGTGAGCAAAAATGCCATAATTAATGCCAATTACGTTATGAGAAAATTAGAAAAGTATTACCTCCTTCCTTATACCCAGCATGCCATGCATGAGTTTGTACTTTCGGGAAACTGGCAAAAAGAAAAAGGGGTTAAAACCCTGGATATGGCAAAGCATTTACTGGATTTTGGCATTCATGCACCTACTGTTTATTTCCCTCTTGTTGTTCAAGAAGCTTTGATGATAGAACCAACTGAAACCGAATCCAAAGAAGAACTGGATAAGTTTATCGATGCGATGATCACCATTGCCCGGGAAACCGAGGAAAATCCTGAAATTGTCAGGAATGCTCCTACTAAAACGCCTGTTTTTCGTTTGAATGAAGGAATGGCTGCCAGGGATCTGGATGTCAAATTCCAGAAAGATAGTTAATACCATAATTTCATGAATGATAGTAAAAATAAAAATTCATCAGATAAAAAAGATATTATTCTTGTTGTTGATGATGAGACCAATAATCGTTTATTATTAAAAACCTATCTTTCTTCCGAAGGATATGATATAGAAATGGCTTCAACCGGAGTTGAGGCAATAAAGAAAGTGAATCAATTTTCTCCCAGTATAATAATTTTAGATATAGTTCTTCCGGATACTGATGGATTTACCATTTGTAAAAAATTAAAATCATCTAAAAATACCAGTTTTATCCCCATAATTCTGGTTACGGCTTTACGGGGAGACGATGAAAGAATCAAGGGAACCAGTGCAGGAGCGGATGATTTCATTACTAAACCTTATAACCGGGTAGAATTAATAACCAGGGTTAAATCCTTGATACGTATTAAACATCTTCATAAAACCCTAGAGCAAAAATATAATGAGTTAGAAATTGTTAAGGAAAAGTTAAAAAAATTGGCAGTTACAGATGGACTGACAGAATTATTTAATTACCGAGCTTTTAAAAATCAAATTCATTATGAGATCATACGATCTAAGAGATTTAAACTGCCGGTTTCGCTTTTAATGATAGATATAGATCATTTTAAACGTTATAATGATACTTTTGGTCACCCTAATGGTGACAGGGTTCTTAAACAATTTGCTGAATTATTAACTGTAAATCTCAGAGAAGTAGATACCATTGCCCGTTATGGAGGAGAAGAATTTGCCATAATCCTACCCGGGACTAATAAAAAGGCCTCTAGTATAGTAGCCGAAAAATTGCGCATTTTAGTCGAAGAATATGATTTTCATTTAAGAAACAGATTACCGGGGGAAAAAATAACCATTAGTATAGGCATAGCCACTTTTCCTGATGATGTGGAGGACGAAGAACAGATAATTCAATTAGCAGATAAGGCACTTTACAAAGCAAAAAATAAGGGAAGAAACCGATCCGAAACTCTTTAATGTAAGATTAGGATGTGCAGTGCATTTTTTTAAAAAAATAAAATACAACAAATTAACCTTTATTGGAATCTGGTTTATAAACCTGGTGTTTTTACTATTGTTAATACTATTATTCATTTTTTTAATAGATGTAAAAATAATACCTATTGAAACCCAGTCAGATACAGTTTTTTCTTTTATAAATGATTGCGGCTTAAAAAACTATATTACATTTTTTCCTATCCTTATTTTTTTATCTTTCATTATAACTTATTTTTGTTTACTGCTGTTAAGTAAATCCTTAGGAATATTAATTTATAATACAACTGATATTGCCAGGGGTAAATTTAATAATAATTTTCCTGCTACTAAAAATAAATATATGGACAGAATTCAGAAAATGTTTATCTATATGGCTCATGAAATGGAGAGAATAAAAAAAATAGACCTATCTGGAATTATTAATGCCAAGAATAAAATTGAAGGAATTTTACGCAATATTGTAGATGGCGTTATTGTAACAGATACTCAATATAGGATTTTAATGGTGAATCCAGCTGCTGAAACATTATTTGGTTTTACGGAAAAGGAAGTATTTAATCAAAATTTAAAAAAAATTATCAAAATTAAACAAATTTTAAATCTTTTTAAAAAATTGCGGGATGGAAAACAAACTGAAGATATTATATTTGATTTGCGGATTAAAAATATAGCCACAAAAAAATATTTTCAGGCATCAGGTTCCAGAATCTATAGTGATAATAATGAATTTGTAGGAATCGTCACTGTGATAAGAGATATTACTAATGAATATATAGCCAATAAAATGAAATCTGAACTGGTGACTATGGTTGCCCATGAACTAAAATCACCTTTAACCTCTATTTATGGATTTAGTGATCTGCTTCGTGATTTAAATGTCAGGAATGTTAAGGTCAAAGAATATTCTACAATCATTTTAAATGAAACATCACGATTGGTTAAATTGGTAAATAAATTTCTCGATCTTTCCAAACTGGAAGAAGGTAAAATTCAAATCCAAATCCATCCCTTTAATATTGAACAATTGGTTGATAAGATTATTACTTCATATATGTCAACTGCCCAGAGCAAGAACATACAAATTGAGAAAACTTGTTTACCCCATATTTGTTTGGCTTATGGTGATCAACAACTTATTGAACAAGTAATACAGAATTTAATATCCAATGCCATTAAATACAGCCCTTCCGGTTCTGAAATCACTATTAAGCTGGAACAAAAAGATAAAGTTATAACTATTAGTGTTATTGATAATGGATATGGAATACCGGAAGATTCTTTGGATAAAATATTCAGAAAATTTTACCGGGTTAATCATACTGATGAAGACAGTGAATTTGGTTCTGGATTAGGTTTGGCTTTAACCAAGGAAATTATTGATCAACATAATTCCGAACTTAAAGTTAACAGTACTTTAGGGAGAGGATCAATATTTTATTTTACTTTGCAGTGTGCTAACTAATACTATATATGAGTTGAAAGAAATAATAAACGAGAATAGTATGGATGATTTTTTCAAACAAAAAAAACTATTGGTTATTGAATCAAAGAAGGCAATATCCAATCAATTAAAAGAAATATTAGAAAAGACAAATTCTGAGATCATAACCATATCTTCAGGATCAAAGGCTATTGAACTAATTCCTCAAATTCGCCCTGCTCTAATTATTTCTGATTACGTAACCGAGGATATGGATGGCTGTGCAGTCTTTAAACAGTTTAGACAAAGTAAATCATTAGCCGAGTATCATAATATTCCTTTTATTATTATCTCAGATAGAGAAGTTCGTTTTAAATACAGTAAGGAATTTTATACCTTAGGAATTAGCGGCTGGTTTAGCTATTTTTCTGATACTAAGCGGTTTCGTGAGTGTTTAGAAAATATTATGGTTGCAGATGAATCGGTAAGAAAAAATAAAGAATTAAGCCAGGAGATAAAGCGATCTGAATACAGATATAGAGACTTACTTGAAAATGCAAATGATTTTATTTTCACTCTTGATCAGAATGGAAAATTTGTATATTTAAATAATCGGTTCAAACCCTTAACCGGTTTTAAAAAGAAAGAATGGCTGCAAAGAGATTTTTCAGAATTAATTCTAGAACAAGACCGTAAACGAGCCATAAAAAATTATCAGCTGGTGCATCAAGGAAGAGCCAGAATATTTCAGGCTCAAATCATGAGTAATATTTCTGATTGTTATATTCTATCCTTTAATATCACTCCCATTTTTGAACATGGTTCAATTGTGGGCTCCATGGGAATAGCCCGGGATGTTACAGAACAAAAAATGATGGAAAATGAAATTTTAGAATTAAAAAATTTTAACGAAAGTATCATTCAGAGTATGGACGCTGGTCTGCTCACCGTTGATTTAAATGGTTTTATAACGTCACTTAATACCGGTGGTGAGAGAATATTGGGATGGAAATCTGAGGAAGTATTGGGAGAAAAAATAAAATCCGTACTTATCCCCAAGGAAGTAGATATACTTCTCATGAGTTCTACCAAGCCAGGAGCTTTACCGTATAGCCGTGAAACTCAATTAACTGTTAAATCCGGAGAAAAAATTTCCATAGGATTTACGACTACCGATAGAATCGATAATCTAAATAATAAAGTTGGAACCATTATTTCTTTCCGGGATATATCGGAATTAAAACAGATGCATAATGAAGTAAAGAGAATGGAAAGACTGGCTTCCCTGGGAATATTGGCTTCCGGCATAGCTCATGAAATAAAAAATCCTTTGGCTGGAATAAAAAGTTTAAGCCAGACCTGTAAAGATGAATTTGAACCGGATGATTCAAGATTAGAATATTTAACCCGAATTATAAACCAAGTAAACAGATTAGATGAATTATTAAAGGCGATCGTTGCTTTCGCACGACCCAAACCCCCAGATAGAAAGTCATATGATATCAAAAAAGTGATTCATGAAGTAATAAATCTTATAATCAAAAAATTTAAAACCAATAATATTAATTATATAGAAGATATTGATGATGATCTCCCTATCGTGATTATTGATCCCCAACAAATACAGCAAGTATTTTTAAATTTAATGCTTAATGCCATTGATGCCATCAATAAAAATGGATCCATAACGGTATCTGCAAAACCAATTAAATTTTCCATCCCCAAATTAATAAAAAAAGCAGATAAATGGATAAAACAAGATTCATTTGTTCAGATTAATATTACCGATACCGGAAAAGGAATTCATTCCGACAAATTAGAATCAATCTTTGATCCGTTTTTCACCACCAAATCTGATGGATTAGGCATGGGGCTTTCAATTGTCTATAGAATTATTGAAGATCATCATGGTGATATAGATGTGCAGAGTGAACTGAATAAGGGTACGACATTTACTATAATTTTACCTGAAGGAGAATTAAATGAGTAAAGCAAGTATATTGATTATTGAAGATAATGAAGACATGATATTTACTTTAACCAAAACTTTGGAAAAAGAAGGATATATTGTTAATTCTACTACCAAGGGAAAAAAGGGATTATCGATTCTTAAAAACAAAATAATTGATCTGGTCATATTAGATATTAAACTTCCCGATATTAATGGTATAGATTTATTAGAAAAAATAAAAGAATTGGATCCGGATATTTTAGTGTTAATGATGACAGCCATGACAGATGCCAAACCGGCTATTGACGCCATGAAAAAAGGTGCACACGATTATTTGGTTAAACCTTTTGAACTTGATGAATTGAAATTAAATGTCAAGAAAATTTTAGAAACCCATCAATTGAAGAGGGAAGTTGATAGGTTGAGAAAAGAACATAAGGAGCATTTTCCCGAAAATGCAATTTATGGTGAAAGTGAATCCATCGAGAATGTCAGAAATTTAACCAATATTGTTGCCAAAACACCCAAAACATCTATTTTAATCCTGGGAGAAAGCGGTACTGGTAAAGAATTAGTTGCAAATGCTATTCATTATCTTAGTGACAGAGCAAACCAGCCCTTTATTAAATTAAATTGCAGTGCAATTCCAGAGAATTTACTAGAAAGTGAATTATTTGGTCATGAAAAGGGTGCTTTTACTGATGCTCGCAATACTAAAAAGGGTCTTTTTGAACTTGCTCATGGCGGAACTATATTTTTGGATGAAATTTCCAGTATGAAACTTTCTTTGCAACCGAAAATTCTTCGGGTTATTGAATCCCAAATTTTTCGAAGAATTGGGGGAACTACAGATATTAATATCGATGTTCGGGTAATCGCTGCCTCCAATACTGATCTGCGTGATCTGGTAAATCAACAGAAATTTAGAGATGATCTTTATTACCGATTAAAAGTAATGGAAATTAATATGCCTCCTTTACGGGAGAGAAAAGAAGATATATTACTATTGGCAAAGTTTTATATTCAATTGTACAACAAAGAGTTTAATAAAAACATCCAAAAAATAGATAAAAAAACTGAAAATATTCTCTTAAACTATTCCTGGCCCGGTAATGTGAGAGAATTAAAAAATGTTATTGAAAGAAGTATTATCCTTTGTAATGATGATTCCTTAACTCCGGATTTTTTACCCATGGAACTTCAAGAAGAAAAATTTCCCATAGCAAACAAATCTTTTGGTAAAGTATCATTACAGGAAATGGAAAAACAGCATATCCTTCATATCTTAAAAACTACAAATGGTAATAAATCAAAGGCATCCAGAATTCTAAATATATCTCGTTCAACTTTACGAGAAAAACTTAAAAGCTATAAGATTTCAGAGAATGATTTAAAATAATCGAATAAAATATATTGGTCAGAAATAATCCAAAAAATGTTATATAAATACGATTTTTTACATCAGAAATTTTTAATATAACAATCTATCTTTATAAATTACAGTAAATTATAGAAATAGTATTTACAGGTATACTGGATTACTATTCTTGGTACAATATTTGCCGAAAATAATAACGAAAATAAAATTACCTGTTGAGAGGAAAAATGCAAAACAAAAACGAATATAAAAAAATATTAATTGTTGATGATGAAGAAGATCTTACTTGGAGTATATCCCGGAGATTATCAAGAGATAATGATAAAATAAAAGTACTGTGTGCAAATTCTGGAAAAAGTGCACTGGATATACTTTCTCAAGAGAATATTGATCTGTTAATAACTGATCTGAGGATGCCGGAAATAAACGGTTGGGAACTTTTAAATAAAGTAAAAAAGAAATATCCTGACACCTTAGTAATTGTAATGACTGCCCATGGTTCGATAGAAGTTATTGATGCTTTAAATCGCTGGGGAAAAGCAGGATATATAGAAAAACCATTTGATATGAATGATCTTAGAAAGCTGGTGTATGCCTTTTTAAAAGAAAAGAATAAATCAAAATAATGAGTATAAAATATGGTTACACAACAATTTCAAACTGATTCAACCTCAATTAATCCCTATAATACCCAAATACGAGTGTTGGGAATAGGCGGAGCAGGTAATAATACCATTAATCATCTTATGAAAAATAAGCTGAAAGGTTTGGAAACCATCGCTATTAATACAGATGCTCAACATTTAATAGATGTGAGTTCGGATAAAAAAATATTGATCGGAAAAAACATAACTGCTGGTTTAGGTTCTGGTGGAGATCCTGAACTGGGTGAAAGAGCTATTCGGGAATCACAGCAAGATATAATTGATATGCTCCAGGAAACCGATTTATTATTTTTAACCTGTGGACTCGGAGGTGGGACAGGAACAGGGGCAACTCCTATTATCGGTAAATTAGCAAAAGAAGAAGGTATTTTAACGGTTGCAGTTGTTACTATGCCATTTTCTGAAGAAGGTATAATCAGATGGGAAAATGCTAAAATTGGGCTGGAAAAACTCAAGAAATATGTGGATACCCTCATCGTACTCGAGAATAATAAACTAATTGATCTTTACCCGGATCTTTCTTTACAAAAAGCATTTAATGCTTCTGATGATATTTTAATTAATGCCCTGGAAGGTTTATCCAATATGGTATTAAAAAGAGGATTGGTAAATCTCGATTTTGCTGATATCAGCATTGTAATGAAAGATGGCCCCAATGCTTTTATCGGCTTTGGAGAAAGTGATTCAGAAAATAAAATACATGAGGCAATCCAAAGGGCGATTATACATCCTATGATGGAACAGGATATTTCTGGTGCCCAAAGTGCGTTAATTCACATAACCGGCGGACCAAATTTAAAATTACAAGAAGCAAGACAAATTATCAAAATTGTTACGGAAAAACTTGATCCCAATGCCAGAATAATCTGGGGTGCTACTATACAAAAGAATCTGCGTAATACTTTAAAAGTAATGTTGATTGTAAGCGGATTACAAAAAGAAACAAAAATTGAGGAAAGAATTGTACAGTCTCAATCTGAATCCCAGCTTATAGAAGATTTCCCCAAATCTTCATCAGATGCTCTTAATGAAGATATGTATAATATCAAAGAATCAATTCTCAATTCTGATATAGATGAAGATAGGGAAGATAGAAGTTCAAAAAAAATCAAGCAGTCAGGATTAATTTTTTATAAAATATTTAAAGAAGAAGCAGCTGGAGATTTACAAAGATTTGATAGAGCTATTCAGTCCTTACGGGAAGATTTTAAAAATAGAAGAGCTGTTCTGGAAGCCCGTCAGGCATGTAAACTTTTGCATGCCTCAGCCCAAATGTTCGGATTTGATGAAACTGCCCAACTTCTTAAAGCAATTGAAAGTATTTTATCTCAAGTAAGAAGCAGAGAAATAAAACTTACCAAAAAAATTATCGATTCCATAACTCTGGCCCTGGAAATGGTAGTTGATCTGATTGAAAATAAAGCTGATGGTATGGGAGAAACTGGTTATATCGTAGACAGATTAAATGAATTAAAATC
>CAZKMO010000002.1:0-65338 GCA_964554015.1 uncultured bacterium | reverse complement strand
TGGGGAGGAAATCTGTAATCATTTTTCTTTAAAGGGGATGGCTTCTTTAATATTAGATTTTATGTATTAAATCGAGATTTGGTCACCTCAATTATTTTTCCATGAACAAAAGGATTTCCTGCAGCAATATTTCCGAATTCCAGGTAGGTTTCCTCTCCCTCAAAATCAGTCACTTTTCCTCCGGCTTCCTGAATCAGCAGTGATCCGGCTGCCACATCCCAGGGATTTAATTTCATTTCCCAAAAGCCGTCTATTATTCCGCAGGCAGTATAGGCCAGATCAACAGCAGCAGAACCCATACGGCGAATACCTGAACTTTGCAGAAATAATTTTTTAAATTGGTTAAGATAGAGGTCCAGATTTTCCTTAATTTTGAAGGGAAATCCGGTGGCAATAATCACATCTTCCATTATATTTTTTTTAGAGACCTGAATAGGATGATTATTTAAATAGGCGCCTTTGCCTTTTTCTGCCCAGAACATTTCTTCTGTTTCCGGAGAATAGACTACTCCTACAGTTATTTTACCTTTCACTGCCATCCCTATAGAGACAGCATATACTGGAATGCCTTGAATATAGTTGGTGGTACCATCTAAAGGATCTATAATCCACTGATATTCAGCCTTTATTTTTTTATTGGCGGTCTCTTCCGCCATAATGGCATGATCAGGGTATTTATTTTTAATATAAGAAATAATTTCACGTTCCGATTTATAATCAAGATCGGTTACATAATCACCTTTTCCCTTGACATCAATCTGGTTATCTTTTAGTTTTCTGAATTCTTTTTTAAGAATTTCTCCCCCGATTCTTGCTGCTTTTTGGGCAGTTTTCAGCATGGTTTCTCCTTTAAAGTTATGTAAGGTAATGTAAGAAAAATAATAAAGAATGCCAATTGCTTTATTAATTATAATTTTTTATCTTTTTATGAATAAGAAAATAGTGAGATATTATCTACTTATATAAAAAAGTTATAAGGTATAGGGTATAAGGTTATTAATTCCGAATTTTGAATTGAGAATTAAGATTGAAAGAGTATGAAATTAAATTAAATCTCATACAGAGACACTAAGACACAAAGAAACCATAAAAAATTAATATTATTTTATTCTTAGTGACTCTGTCTCTTGGTGCGAGGATGATAATCAATTATGCAAAAGAAGAGAAAATGTAAAACAATAAAAAAATGGAGGATTCGATGAAACGTATTATAGGTATAATAATTATTGTTTGTATTCTGATCGCAGGATTTACCTCTATAAATGCTCAGGAAAGCAAAGTTGCCCAGTTAAAAGAAAAGATTATTGATCTGCAGAATGAGGGCAAGCTGGGCTTTAAAAATTTTTTTCTCTGTACCAATATTATTGGATATGGTCAATATGTAGCAGCCAACACCAATAAAGTAAAAGCAGGAACCGAGATTTATTTTTATTATGAACCGCAGAATCTTTTTACCAACCGCAGCAACAGCGGGTATCATGTCTGGTATACTCAGGATATGATTGTTCTGGATGCAAAGGGCAAGGAAATATATAACGGGCCCGAAATGTTAAATTTTAATTATCAAACCACAGCACCGGTTCTGGACTACTATGCCACCAATTCACTAAGCCTGGGGAATCTGCCAACTGGGAAATACACCTTTAAAGCAGTCATGCACGATAAGCTCAAGAATGCGGAGGCAGTCTATACCTATGATTTTGAGATAGTGGAGTAGGGGAAAATTATTTAAGGAATTCTTTATATTTTTTTCGTTTTTGACTAAATCTCAATTTTTAATATTAAATTGTGAATTTTGAATTATTCTTATCAACTCTGATATAGATTTCATTATCTCTTTTAATAATTCTTAATTCAAAATTCTCAATTCCCTTTTCCCTTCTCCATATTTCCCAATTACCTAATTACCCAATAAACTTATACCCTATACCTTATAACCAATTACTTTATCCCTTCGACTAGCTCAGGACATGCTTTTATCTTTTTTCTTTTATCTTTATTCTTCATCCTTACTTCTGTATTCGGACCAATTAATGCCCAGTTTCCGCATCCGTGCTCTCAGGGTATGAGGATTTATCTTAAGTAATTGGGCAGCTCCATTTTTTCCCTCTATTTTTCCCTGGGTTTGCAGCAGAGCTTTTTTGATATGATTTTTAATGGCTTCATCCAATGTATCTATTTTCGATGGATCCCCAATGGTATAATTATCTTGGATATAGCTTTGTCCCTTCTGTTTATCAAAGGAATTTTGCCATCCCAGAGCTTTGGCTAACTCAAAATGAAGTCCATTACCTAACAAGGCTGCCCGGTCAATAACTGCACCCAATTCCCGGATATTTCCCGGCCAGGAATAGGAAGCCAGTATATTAATATCATTTTCTGTTGGTATTACTACCGGCAGCCCGAATCGGATTGCTGATCGCCTGGCAAAATGTTCGGCCAGATCCTTTAAATCCTCCAGTCTTTCCCGGAGCGGGGGTAAAAATATGGGAAAGGTTGAAATACGATACCATAAATCCTCTCGAAATTTGCCCTGGGATACCAGATTCACCAGATCACTGTTGGTAGCCAGTACTATCCGAACATCTATTTTTAGGGGATGCTTTCCACCTACCCGCTCCAGCCTTCCATCCTGAAGAATTCTTAAAAATCGGACCTGTGCCTCCAGGGGTAGTTCACCAACTTCATCCAGAAATAAGGTCCCTCCGTTAGCTCGTTCAAACCACCCTTTTCGCGTTTCTATAGCTCCGGTAAAAGCACCTCGTTCATGTCCGAAAAGATGGGAATCTATCAATTCCGAGGGTATAGCCCCACAATTAACCCGAATAAAGGGCCCGTCAGAGCGGTCTGATTTATGGTGGATGGAACGGGATATCAGTTCCTTTCCCGTACCGGTCTCTCCAAATATAAGGACAGGGACATCGGATTTAGCTACGAGTGCTACTCTCTCCATTACAGTTTTCAATCCTCTTTGATTTCCGATTATGGTATCGCCGATTTTTTTTCGACTGAGTTTGGTGAGTAGGGTTTTTTTATCAGCTTCGGCAGCTTCCCGCAGCTTCATGATTTCTTTGAGTTGGCTATCATTTTCAAAGGCAATGGTAAAGGGTTCTAATAAAATTTTCATCATTTCAAGATGACGAGGTTCAAAGTTTTTATGTTGTTGAGCAATTACTAAAAGAAAAGGTATAAAATTATCCTCTTTTCCCAGAGGCCCAATCAGAAAATTATCTCCTTCATCATAGGGGAGAAGAAACAACATATTATCCTTAGTACATTGATCCCGATCTGCAATAAGATTTTTTTCATACCAGGATTTTACTTTTTTTATCTGGGACATACTGCATTCCTGAGAAGTAAAGTATTTTGCTACCTCTTCACCTAATCCTGTGGCTACAGTATCCAGATAAACGTGGGCAGTATCAACCCGGCGAATTAAAATTTGGGCAAGGGGCATATGCTGAATCAACATCCGGGCAATTATGGGTAATGATTCTGTTAATTCAATATTTCGGCAGGCTGCTTGCCAGACATCTAAAAGAATTTGATTGAATTTTTCCATTATTCTCCTATCATATTTTATGGTTACCCGTTAAATTTACTGCACTATGCTATCAAATATTACGGATAATTTTAATAAAATGCAAATAAAAAATATTCGAATCAATAAAAACAGGATGTTAGTTCCTACTTAATACATTGGTACAGTACTTGTTATATAGATAATAAATGACTTGGAAACAAGGAAGAGTTTACATTCATAGATTCTATAGGGAGAAATTACATATGAAGAAATCCGTCTTAATCAGCTTAATGATAGTCACAATTAGTGTTCCTCTCTCATTCTTGTTTGCAGATTCGGACTGGCAATGCTGGTATCATTATAAAGCAAGTCTGGATTTAAAAGATAACGTGGTAATTTCAGTGGCACCGGAGTTCAGATGCAAGGATTATTTGGACAAGTACTATACTCATATCGAAACAGGTTTGGACTGGAAAATTAAAAAGTGGATCAGCGTCAATGTTAGTTATCGACATATTTTTACTAGACAGGACAAGGATTGGAACCAGGAATACCGTCCCCAGGTAAATCTTACCCTAATGCATACCCTAAATAAATGTAAGCTGAGTAACAGATGTAGAATTGAATATAGAGTTAGAAATGATGAAAACTCATTCAGATATAGAAACAAAACCAGTTGCAAACTGCCAATAATAACTCTTCTGCATATAGGTCCCTATTTTGCTGAGGAATTTTTTTATGATTTTCAGGTCGATAGAATAAATAAAAATAGAATATATGCAGGAGTTGAGTTTCCCCTGGGGCAGAAATTTGGGGCAATTACCTCCTACATTCTTGAAAGCAACATGCAAAATAATAGCTGGTTAGGTATTAATATATTAAAATTGGAATTTAAATATAATATAAATTAATCCACATATTATTTATTAAGGAGAAAAATGTCATGATAAAAAAAGTATTGATTGTTGTATTTATAATTTTCTTGATTGTTACTGCCTGCCAGAATAAAACATATAATACCATTCGAATATCCGGTGCCTGGGCCCTGTTTCCCCTGATGAATGTCTGGGCAGCCGAATATCAGAAAAATCATGAGGTCATCTTAGAAGTCTCTGGAGGAGGCGCCGGAAAAGGAATGTCCGATGTTATAAACGGTCAGGTGGATATTGCCATGTGTTCCAGACCAGTGAGAGAGGAAGAACTCCAGCAGGGTGTTTTTTATCTTTCCGTAGCCAAGGATGCGGTTATTGCTACCATAAATGCGGAAAATCCGGTACTGAAAGAAATTAGGGAACAGGGACTTACACCAGCTGATCTGGAAGCTGTTTTTTTAAAGAAAATAACTCACTGGGGCGAGTTGGTGGGTAAAAAGGTGGATAATGATAAAATTATTGTATTGGGAAGATCGGATGCTTCCGGAGCAGCCAAGGTCTGGGCCAGTTTCCTGGGTAATTATACCCAATCTGATCTACAGGAAAAAGCAGATGCCAATTACAATGGAGATCAGGCCATGTGCAGTGGCGTTAAATCGAATATAAATTCTATCGGATTCAACAATATGAATTATGCCTATGATATTGAGAATGAAAATTTTGCTGAACATATTAGGCCGGTCCCTCTTGATTTGGATAATAATAACAAACTCGATGTATATGAAGATTTTTATAATAAAAGAAATGATTTAGTCACTAAGGTTTCAGAAGGTATTTATCCGTCTCCGCCTTCACGCTTGGAATATGTGATCTCAAAAGGTCCCTTCCAAGGACAGTCAAAAAAATTTATGCAGTGGGTGCTTACCGAAGGTCAGACGTTAGTTACTGAGAATGGCTACGTACAGCTTCCCCAAGAAGATCTTAACCGGGAATTGCATTATCTAAAAATCGGCTGCCGGGAATAGAAATATGTCGAAAAGATTACAAATGAGAATTTTAAAGGATAAAATCACTAGCAGGGTGATGCTGTTTTACACCCTCCTGGTGGTACTGGTTTTTATCCTCATAACCATGATGTTGCTCCTTAAGTCGTCCTTCATACTGTCTAAAAACTCGGTAACAGAGTTATTGTTTTCGTCACAATGGGATCCTGAAATCTACCATTTTGGTTTTTTCCCGGCGGTTATTGGTACCCTGGCAGTAACTATGATTTCCCTGGCTATAGCCATACCTGTTTCTCTTCTTACCGCAATTCTTATTGCTGAATATACTCCTAAAAAGGGTAAGAAAATTTTATCTTCATTTATCGATGTCCTTGCCGGCGTACCTTCAGTTGTTTTTGGCTTATGCGCCCTTCTTTATCTTGCTCCTTTTGTTTCCAGGGTAGCCGAAAGATTTTTTCATATGGAAACCACGGGCATGAATATGTTTACAGCCAGCCTTACTCTTGCCATAATGGTTTTTCCCATAATCATTTCACTTTCCATTGAGTCCCTGCAGGCAGTTCCGGTTGAATTGAGAGAAGTATCTTTATCACTGGGGGCAACCAAGTGGCAAACAGTAAAAAAAGTACTTTTCCGGGCAGCGGGACCGGGAATAATTTCGGCTGTTCTGCTTGGGTTTGGGAGAGCATTCGGAGAAACCATGGCGGTTGCCATGATAATTGGAAACAAGAATCAAATACCGGGTTCGATTTTAGAGGCCGGACAAACCTTGCCAAGTTTAATAGTCAGCAGTTTTGGTGAAATGATGTCCATTCCCCTTCAGCAATCGGCTTTGATTTTTGTCGCCCTTACCTTGTTTGTTATTGTAACCGTTACCAATACGATTGCAAAAATAGTGAATAACAAACTTGCCAATAAATGGCGGTATTAGTATGAAATACCTGGAAGAAAAAATTTTCAAGATTTTAATGCTTATTTCCATCTTGCTTACCCTTGCCCCTCTGGTATTGATAATACTTGTATCTATAATCAAGGGAGGATCTGTTTTACTGAAAATGCCGGAAACCATTATTCAGCCACCCGGACCCAGATATCTTCTGGGTGGAGAAGGAGGGTTTCTGCATGCAATTCTGGGCAGCATGTTTTTGGTTATTCCTGCTACCATTATTGCTACCCTGCTTGCGATCTCGGTTTCCCTTTTTTTACAGTCAGATTACTGTACGAAAAAGTTTGCGAATATTATAAGAGTGCTTCTGGATATTCTCTGGGGAACACCTTCTATTATTTTTGGTGTTTTTATTTTAATTATACTTATTTTTACTCATCAACGAGGTTGTCTTATTGCCGGCATGGCTGCACTTACCCTGCTTGAAATTCCCATTATTACGCGCTATGCGGATGAAGCAATTCAATCCGTCCCCAAAGAGATACGGGAAAATGCCTATTCTATGGGGCTGACCAGGTATGAAACCACCAAAATTATTTTTAAATATTCATTATCCGGTATTATTGCAGGCATCTTAATCGGCTTGGGGCGGGGAATCGGAGATGCCGCAACTGTTATTTTTACCACTGGTGCAGGCAGCACTATGCCCAAAGGATTATTTCAGTCAGCCACCACTCTGCCTGTAGTGATTTTTCAACAGGCAAACTCTTTTTATCCTTCGGTAAGAAATCATGCCTATGCTGCTGCTTTTATCCTTATACTGATTATTTTGATTTTAAATATAATTACCCGCTTAGTTCAGAAAAAATTTTCCAAATATATTACAGGAGATTAAGATGAATTATTCTTCGGCTATTAAAGTTAAAAATTTAAGTATAACCTATAATAATAATCATAATAAAAAAAGGTTTTCTGCGGTTAAGAATATTAACTTTGAAATTCCCAAAAATAAAATTACTATGATAATAGGGCCGTCAGGCTGTGGCAAAACCACCTTGCTTAAATCTCTGAACCGTCTGCATGAAATTAATGATAATGTCAAGGTTAGCGGAAAGTTGGAAATTGCCGGAGAAGATATATATCATCCCCGGCATCTGCTGCCCGAACTGAGGAGAAAAGTGGGGCTTATTCATCAGAAGCCGACTCCTTTGCCCTTTTCTATCAGGAAAAATATTGCTTATGGGCTGAGTGTTCATCATGAATTGACCCGGGAGGAAATTAATGTAAAGGTCCGGCAGTCTCTGAAAAAAGTACATTTATGGTATGAGGTGAAAGACAGGCTGGATTCCCCGGCAGCAGATCTTTCCCTGGGGCAACAGCAGCGATTGTCCATTGCCCGATCCATAGCGGTGGGGCCGGAAGTCCTCTTATGTGATGAAGTGACCTCCGCCTTGGACCCTATTTCGTCCCGTAAGGTAGAGGACCTTTTAATAGATTTATCCCAGGAATTTACCATAGTGATGGTGAGCCATGTGCTGCGCCAGGTAAAGCGTATTGCTGATTATGTGATATTCATCTATCTGGGGAAAGTTATAGAATGCGGAACCACTGAAAAATTTTTCCATAATCCTGAAAATGCTTTAACCAAAAAATATATAAATGGTATTATCAGTTAAATTGATTAATTATTTTTATAACAATTGTATCTATTTTAAATAAATAATTTTTTTCCTTTCAAAGAAATTTTTGGTTTTCATTGTGCAAACATAAATGCCGGAAGCTAATAATTCACCCTGATCATTTGTACCATTCCAGGTGACTGAATAGTGATCTGCCTCTTGCTTCGTATCAACCAATGTGCACACTTTCCGTCCCCTTATATCATATATGATAAGTGAGACATGACCGGATCGTTCAACTGCATATTGTATGATTGTTTGACTGTTGAAAGGATTGGGATAGTTTTGCATTAAAGAGAAATCTGCGGGACCAGGTTGTATAAAGGTATCATCTACTTTAGATAAATCTGGTATAAAACTGTAAATCAATTGGTTAAATGATTTTGAATATTGAGAAGTTGCTGTCACTCTTACTGTAGCAGTATCGTTTTGGGATATATGCTGTGGGGGAGCAATGGTAATGGCTATATCCCGTGTTTCTCCCCAGGGATCCTCAGGATAAAAAGAAATTGAATCCTGGGAAAGAAAAATCTGCCAATCACTCGGATTTACGGAAGTGGAAAGAAAGACAGTATTAGCTTCATAGGAATGGTCATTTCTTATGGTAATACAATATGTTATAAAAGCATTCGTATCTATAGATGCTGATGATATTAATTTTGGGGAAGGGGATGAGGTGATATTTGTAGAAGTTTGATGTTCTTCAACAAAATTTCCTGATGAAACTCCTACTCCTGAACCCGAAAATGTTTTGATATGTCTGGGTAGTAAAAATGTCCAGGGTAATGACCCTTCATTGGGCATCCAGTAGGAGGTTTCATATTGAATCCATCCTTTATCAGGATAGTATGCCTCTACCCATCGATGACCGCAGGATGCAGTCCATTCATGAATCATAGGTCCTGATACTTCTCGAGTCGGAATTCCGGCTGCCCTGAGCAAAGCCAGGGAAAGATTACCAAAATTAACACAATTTCCTCCCCCGTAAAGTAAAGTATTTAAAGCATCGCTGTATACAAAAGGCATAGAACAGGTACAAATCCATTTCATATGATATCGAACCCAATTAATTATTTTGATTACTGCATCCGCTTCACTGATAGAATTGAACACCAACGAATCTGCTAAATTAATTATTTCAGGTGCTTCTGATTGGCAACTATAGGTAGATTCTAAATACTGCTGAATACTGTCGGGAATTAATTCGGAGGCAAGGGGATAATGAGCCGAACTGATAAATTTTCCATATTCAGTATTAACGGTAATATTTGCTTCGAAGGTTACTTTAACACTATCAAGAGGAGTATTCCATTTAACCCACATATATTCATTTCCGTGAATATCTCTCATTAGTGCTGTATCAGCGGGTTCAATGCTGTAATTGAAGGTATGACTGCCAATTATTTGAGAAAATGAGTGAGTATCGATATCTTTTGGAAAACATATATTAGCATAGGCATTTTCGCGGCCCTGAAAATTTATATTTAACATATACTTGTAGTTAACTGTTTCTGAGCTGGTTCCTTCCCAGGTATTAATAATTGTCTGTGTAAATATGCTTCTACTGGTAAAAAGAAACATCATAGTTATAAAAACAAATAAATTCCTACTTTTTACTATTTTATTAAAAAATATTTCATACTGTTTCATAAGGCAATTCCCCTTTTTTTTAGATTTTGTTCAGTATAGCAAAAGTTACTCTAGTATTATATTTTTAAATATTAATGGTTTTGATGATTATTATTAAGCGCTGGCATAAACAATGATTAATAACTAGCTGCCAAAGCAATGAAAAATTGTCCTGTATAATAAAATATAAGACTGATATGATGGTATTTCCAGGGTTTCCAGAAACGGTTTGCGGCCAGAATCACATCGGAAATATAAAATAATCCTGCTCCCAATGAAATCATGATTGCTTGTTCTGTATTAAAAGAGGATGAGTTGAACAAAGTTGAAACAGCCCGGTTCACCATGAGAGAAATTACAATAATATATATAATAACCGGCAGTTTCAGCTTTCCCAAATTGGATTTTAGCAACGTGTAAAAACTCCAGCCTGCGGCTGACAGGATCACAAAAGAAATTAAATCCCGGGCTGAGAAGCGGCCCAGTCTGATAAAAACCACTGAGTAGGTAACATGAGTAAGCAGGAAGAATCCCAAACCCAGGGCAAAAGCTTTGCGGTTTTCCTGAAACATGAGGGATATATCACCGCCCAGGGAAAGGATTAATCCTATCAGTATACCCACTGAGTAGAATGTATTATAATCGGGTTTCAGAAAGGACAGTAACACCACGGCGATTACCAGTAAGGTGGCAGCTGGTTTGAATATATAGACCTGCCAATTTTTCTCCAGCATTTTTGCCCTGACCAAGAAAAAAACTATAAACATCAATAAAAAGATCAGGTAAAGTATTAGCTGCATTACCAAAACTCCATACGTTTTATTTAGACAGGATTAACAGGATTATACAATTATTTTTTGTATCATCATTATTACATTAATCCTGTATATTCTGTAAATTCTGTCAGATATCATTTTTTCTATATTAGATATTAAAGACTAAGTATTAATTTTTGCGGTCAGAAATCGAATTATTAGAAAAATGAACAGAACAATACTTATAATTATTAGCCACCAAAGATACTGTTTTACAAAAGAAGAAACATAGGCTCCCAGGATCAGGCCGGCAATCACACAAAAAATCTTAAGAACGCCGATATCCCAGACAGTATAGGATTTAATTTTTTGATTTGACCATTTTATGATTCCCATTTTTCCCTCCTTTTTAACAGGATTAATAGGATTAACAGAATGATGAAAAATCTATTATTGAAATTAAATGAGTTATAGTAAAACGATTATTTAAAATTTTCTATCTGATATTGTTAATCCTTTCAGATATTATATCATAAATCATGAAATTATACTTAAATTGACCTGAATAACCTTATAAATAAACTATCTATACTCTCCTGTCAGCTGAAAACTGGCCCAGGCCGCGGGATGGGCATTTACCATATCCTTGACGATTAACTGGGCTTTCTGCAGGGCCTTAGCTTTGGAATACCCAGAGGCAAGATAGCGATAAAATCTTTTTACTGCCACTGCAGTTGCCAGGTCATCCACGCTCCATAAGGTTGAAATTATGGTCTGAGTTCCGGCATAGAGAAAACTTCTGGTCATGCCGATAATTTCATCGCCTTCACTTACGAATGCCAATCCGGTTTTACAGGCACTCAGCATTACCAGTTCAGCATTGAGTTTCAAACCGAAAATTTCCCGGGCTTCCAGCCTGCTGATTCCGCCCTTTTCTCCTCTCAATAGAAGAGAAGAAAAAAGCGGAGATTCCGGTTCGAAGGTGGCATGACAACTGAAATGGATAATATCTTTTTGAGAAACCGATTTTTTCACTGCCTGCTCAGTAGCCTGTTTTCCCAAAAAATAGGTAACATTATTATAATTTCTCTGCAGGGAAAGCACTTCTTTCTCAGCAAAGGGGAGATTGTATTGCTCATCTCCGAGATCAGGATTACCAAAAGCCAACACTGATTTCTGCTTTTCATTCTTGATGTTTTTTTGTTTTTCCATACAATATCCCAATACGGTACTGCTGGGAGCCTGAGAAAGTGAAATTTTTTCAATCAAATATTCTCCCTGATTATCTTGAAGTGCACAAAAGGGAAGGTAATGTAGAACACCATGGGGAATAATAATAAGATGATCAATGGTGGTAAGATGTGATTCAATTGGCTGCACCAGCAATTGATAGAGATTTTTAGCTTCTTTCTCAGTGGAAAGATAATTATTAATGGCTTTCCTGAATCTGTTTATTACATTTATGAGTTCACTTTTTTGAATTGCTGTTATTTTTACTATAATTTGATGATTAAAAATACTCCAGATGAAGATTTTATCCCGGGTGAGGTAGTATTCCAGTATCATATTTTGGGGAGGTATGATTGCTTGTATTTGAGAGAAATCCCAGGGTTTTACACTGACCAAGGAAGTCAGTTGTTTATGCTCTGCTTGAATGGATACCAGTATCTGTTCATATTCCTTTTGTCTTTGTGCTAATATTGTTTTCCAAGATTGTAGTTCCTCCTTAGAGCCGGTATTTTCCCTGGTGAGAGAAGTGATCATAATCCGGGCTTCTTCTATATTGTTGTGCATTGCTTCCAGTTTATTTAAAAGTTCTTTATCGGTGGTGCTGAGATCAAGTCTTTCCTGAGAAAGCATATCAAGAAAACTTCTTGATTTTGCTCTTTCCACATAGTTTAAGGCTTGTTCCTTTCTTCCTATTTTTAAAAGATGAGTTATTATATCAGTATATATATCCATTCTTTCATCAATGAATCCCTGTTTAAATGATTCCACCCCCAGTTCAGCCCGCATGCTTTCCACCACTGCAATACCCTGCTCATAGCTTTTCAGGGCAGTTAAATCATCCCCGAGTAGGGAAAGAATAATACCTCGCAAATGATAAAATCTCCATTCCTGTTCCGGCATAACAACTTCCGCAATAAGACTCAGTCCCTGATCAAGAGTCAGGAGAGCCTTATGATATTGTTCAAGTCGGGTATAGGCCTGCGCTAATCCGTACAAACAACGCACCTGATTATTTCTGTCTCCCAGATTTTGGGAAAGGGTAAGGCCCTTTTCCAGGAAACCGATTCCCTTTTGAATTTGATTCAGGTAAAGTTTTACTATTCCTTGATTGCGAAAATCATAGGCCAATCCCCGGGAAGAATTAAGAGAGCTGTCAATTTTGGTTGCCTGTTGAAAGTATTCCAGAGACCGGATAAATTCTTGCTGCTGAATCATAATAAGCCCTAAATTTTTTAAGACGGATGATTTATCAGATAAATAGGCAGGATCCTGGCCGCAGAGATCCAAAGCCTGCTGTTCATCTTCAAAGGCCTGCTTATAATCTCCCAGATTCATTTTTATTAATCCCAAGGTTGAATACCCCATGATTAAATGTTTCAGGGTTCCATATTTTTTAAAACCCTCCAGGGCTTTGTGCTGGGAATTAAAGGCTTGTCTGTAATTACCTGTTTTCCATTCTACATTGGCAATATACTGCCAGCTTTGTGCTTCCTGCAGAGAAGATTTTAAAGCAGAAAAAACAGATAATCCTTTTTTCTGGAAATTAAGAGCTTGTTTATACATGGAGAGTCTTTCGTAGGCTAATCCTATCAATTGATAGGCAGAAGCTAATTGAAATAAATCATTTTTAGTTTCAGCAGACGTCAGTAATTGTATTCCTTGTTCGAAATGCCGGATACTTGGTTGAAAATTATCTCGCTCCAGTTCGAACCTCCCCAGCCAGATTTCAGATGCAGCCAGAGAAGCAGTATCATTTCTGGTTTTGTATATCTGTTCAGTTTGTTTCATTTTTTCTACGGCCTGGTCAAAATCCCTGGCGGCAGCATGTATCAAAGCCAGTGATTCATATAAGGGGGCCATATCATAATAATGATTATTCTCCAGAAACTTAATGAGGTCCTGCTTAATCTCGGCTGCCTGTTTATATTCTCCCTCCCGGTAATAGAAAGTTGCCAGTGTATTCCCGGCATTAACTATCAATCCCGTATTTCCCGAGGCTTGGGCTGATTGGTAGATAGGTTGTTGATATAGGGCAGCTTTAGACCATTTTCCTCCCTGGACCGATGTCCATACCAGCTCTTTTAGAATTTTTTGCCTGCTTTCCCTATCATTCATGGAATAAGTCATATCAAGTGCTTGTTCCAGAGCCCTGATGGCATTATCAAAATCCTTATCCAAAGTAAATGCTCGTCCCTTTTTTACCATGTTTACCAGATTATTTCGGGAGAAAATTTTATTCTCTTCTTCATCCATTCCCTCAAATCCTACCAGACGGAATCCACCCCAAATCCTTATTGCCTTGTTAGTTTTTCTTATTTCTTTGACTGCCCTGGAAAGAGCCTCCATTTCTGAATATTTACCTAAAAGAGAGAAAAATAAGGTATAAAAATCCTGTTTAATTTCATCGGGAACCTTCCAGCAATTTACCTGTACACAGGGAATGCCACAGTACAGCAGCGTCTCGATAAAAAATCTGAGAGAGAAGTAATCTTGTTCTTTTGAAAAGGGAGGCATAATGAATAGGGTGGCATTCTGATTAGTGGCAAATAATTCTCTTAAGCTTAAATAGCCGTCCTCTCCATCTCCCGGAAAAAGTACCAGAGAGGTTAGCAGAGGATTATCCGGGCGTGGTAAAATCCATCGATCAGTATGGATAATATCAGCATTTTCAGACAGGGATAAAAAGTTTGGTTCTGTAGCGCTATAATCTAAAAGCAGGGTTTGTTCCCGAACCTGATTTGTGTAGGATGAAAAAATATCCTTCCGTAGTGTGCTTCCGACTCCCAGTACTCTTTTCTGGTTTACTTTTTTTTGTTGTACAGCCAGATAGTAGCCGGAGAGTGTGGTGGCATAATGAGTGGTTATTTTATCGAATACATACTGCTTTCCGTCATATAAAATTTCAAAAGGGCAATTCCATAAGATATTATCCGGAATAAGCAATAATTTTGATTTGCCCACAAGGTCTTTCTCTACCGGTTTAAGCAGATAATCATACAGTTCCCGACTCAGGGGAACAATGACACTATCTTTTTGAATTTTATTGAGCAAAGCATTAATTAAATATTTTGCCTTTTTTTCATTTAGATCAAGGATTTTACATTTAATTGATTCCCGATTAATCACCCATACCAGAGAACGACTCTCTCCTGTAACATAATATAATATAGAATGCTCCGGGGTCAGGATATTTTGTACTGCGGTTACTGCTACTGGTTCAGCCCCAGATAAATAGGCCAGCATGGGATCTTCAGCTCTCATGGTAGATAGAATTTGATTATATTCTTTTTCCAGATTTTCTTTTTCCTGGAGCAGCTTTTCATTTATTATCTTTTCACTATTTTCCTGGGTATGATCGGTTAATTGAGTATATAGCTGGTATAATCGGGATTGGATATACTTTAAATTTCCCCATATTAGTTTATGCCGTTCTTTTCGAAATTCAGGTGGATTTTTTGCAATAATATCTGTTATCTGTCTCTGTTTGCCTTTTTCAATAATTGCCAATCCCTCCTGGTATTTTCCCCTCTGTATTAATTCAAAACAGTAATCCCTGTATACTTTTTGGCTTTCCCGGGAGTCAGCCCAAATTTTTACATCCCTAACTTGAGAATGTTCCATATAGGTCAGGGTCTCTGCATAAAGATCCAGGGAAGATTTTCCCTTAAAGGGTTGATGACGGTTTTGATCAGGTATATTATCAATAATTTTAGCCATTCCATACAGAACAGGCCAGATATATGACTCATATCCGCTTTCTTTTAATAGTGCATAACTTTTTTCCAGATAAAGGTAAGCTGCAGGGTATTCTTTAAGTAACTTAGCTGCTTCAGCCAAGTTTTTCAAAATAATTGATTTTTCCAGTTTGAGGTTATACTGCTGGGCCAAAGAATCTGCTCGGAGTAAATAGTGCTGGGCCTGTTGAATATTTTTGATTGTATTCATCAGGGAACTCACCATCTCTGGCAAATTTTTTTCAGAATGGCTGCTCTTGGCTTTTAGCAGGTGCAGTGTACCCAGATTACTTAGAAATAATATCATTTGCTTGGGTTGCAATACACTACCCGGGGACTGCTGTATTGCAAGTTCTTCAGTCAATATTTTTTGAGTAGCATCTATATATCGGTCATTATCATCCTGGGATTGAACTGTCAGGGCAATAGTGCTGAGATTAAGGCTGTTTATGCGGCTGCCTTCGCTATCCTCATAATCCCGGCAGATTAAAAGAGAGGTATAAAAGTTATTCCAGGCTTTATCAAATTCAGAAATTTTATAGTAAAGACTTCCCAGGCGGTTGTAACCCACCCTTTCCGCCAGTTTATCTTTTCTCTTTTTAAATATTTCCAATCGTTTGTTTTCATACTCAATAGCCTTAAATATGGAATTTTGATGTTCCAGGGATTTACTTATCAATCCATATACCAGGGCAAGTTCATCTGCAGGAGTAAACCCTTCCGAAGATGCGCCTCCTATTTGTTTCATACTCCATACCGGGATGGACAAGCCCAAAGCTTCAATACGCAGAGAATTTTTTCGGGATGGTTTAAAAGATATTTTTTTCTGTAATAATAACTCCATACTCTTTTGAGCGTAGAGGAGGCAATCATTGTATTCACCCAACAGGAAAAGATTGTAAGCAAGATTACGGTAATCCCGCTGGAGTTCTGCCTTATTCCCGGTTCTCTGGTCATAGTTTACCAATTGAAAATAAGTGGATACTGATTTATCATATTTTTCTATCAGTTGATAAAAAAAGGCGAGCATTCTTCTATTTTGTATTTCTTCTTCCTCTCTTCCCAGTTTTATATACAATTGAATGGCCTTTTTTAAAATGGGTTCTGCTTCCGGTAAACGAAGCACTGCTTCACAGTGACCGAATCTTTGATAAAAAAGTGCTTTAGTGAGTAAGGTATTAAAGGTGGTATCAATTGCTATTCTTTTGCGGTAATATTCAGAAGCATTTTTATATCCGAACTCTCCCAGATGATAAAAATTATTGGCCAGATTCTGAGCTAATAATGCTTCCATTTGGGGATCATTCTTTTCCTCATTTAATTCCAGGGCGGTTATGAGAGCATCTATGGCCTGTTCGTAGTAGCGTCTTTTTTCCTCTTCCGGAGTAAAGGGGAGAAGATGGTAAAGCCATCGAAAAGGGCTGGTAACAGTTTTACCCAACCTGGACCAGAAAGTTTTTTCTTGTTCCCGGGTCTGCAGCTGTTCTATAAGTTCATAATTAAAACTCAGAGTACGATAAGGATGGATAAGAGTAAAATTATACTCTAAGGCCTGCTTTAAATAGGCATTGGATTGCTGCAGTACTTTTATATTTTCTTCACCTTTAAAGGAAAGAGCAAGTCCCAATCCATACAGAAGAACCGGATCAGCAGGTTTGACTTCAATACTGTCTTTTAACTGGTTTATTATAATATCAACTCTTCCCGCCCGGAAACCTGCTTCCACCATTCCCCTCATAACACTGATATTGTCCGGCTCATACTTTCTGGCCCAGCGATATCGTACTTCAGCCAGTTCAAAATCTCCGGTCTTTAATAACTGTTCGGCAGTGCTGGTGAGTAATAGAAAGAGTTTTTCTTCTGCAGTATGGGCAAACCTTCCTCCTTCCAGGAATTCGAAATTTTCTATAACTTCCTGCAGCAAATACATTGCTTTAAGCTCATCACTTCTCTTTTCATAGGCTTCAGAGAGCATTATTTTTGAAGAAGCCTGCACCCAGGACAGGGAGGGGAACATTTCCTGGGTACTTTGCAGTTCTTTAATTGCTTCCGGAAACTGTTTTTGTTTTATAAGAATAGAGCTTATTTCAAGCTGGGCCTGAGCTTGCAATGAGGGCAGATCTTCAGCAGATTGTTTTAATTGCCGCAATGAGGATATTTTTTGGGATGGATTTCCTCTGATATTGGCAAAAATTCTTTCTGCCGCCCGCTTTCTCCATAAAGGTGAATCTTTAAATTCTCTCAGTACAGAAACGTAATTTTGTTCGGCAGCTTCAAACTGTTCTGCCTGTTTGAAAATATCTCCAATTTTTAACCTGGCCAGAGGTTGAATATTTCTCATTTCCGGATAATAATTTACAATATAACTGTAGCATTGTAAACTTTCACTGGAATATCCTTTTTGTTGGAAAAGATCTCCCAGAATCAGCCAGGCCTGGGCCGAGATAAAAGTATTTTCTTTAAAAGTTGCGATAATATTTTGGCAAATATCAATTCGTTCTTCAATAGAATATATAGTAAGAGAAGCTTTTTGTAACTGGGCGGAGGCAATTTCATTTTTCTGGGAGGGATAGTAAATGCTGATAAGATTGTATATAGCGGAGGCTTTTTTAGGATATCCTAATATTCTATATAAATCTCCCATTTGCAGAAAGGCCTTGGCTGCCCATACCGAATCATGGGGGAAATAATCCAGAACTCTGTGATAACCCAATATTATCTGGTTTATTTCCTCCTCGCTGACTGCTTCGGTTGATTTCTCTATTGCTTTTGAATACTGGGCATAAGCATTTTCTTGAAGAGGGAAAAGTCCCTTGCCAGGTATTTGATAAATATCCCAGCTTCCCTTTCTTTGGGAAGCATATAAAATACCACCCTGATTATGAGGACAAGGATGGTCGTCCGAGTAAATATCTGTGGTCAGTTGTATTTCCCTGTATTTCAGATAATTCAGGATTGAGGCCGGAACAGAATCTTCCCCTACTATTGTTGCTTTCCAGATGGCGGCATTATCCAGAGGAGTCACTTTGCCATCCCGGTCTGTGTCAACCGAATATTTTTTAAATATTATGGAATTGTTCTCAGGAATCCATTGGGGTTGACTGTAAATTCTGTCATGCCCGGAAGAAGTTAGTTTTTTCACCTCCGATTTCAGAGAATTTTTATCCGAAAATGAAAGCAGATAAAGATCTCCATAGATATTATCTCGAAAAGAAACAAAGAGAATATTTTTTCCATCCGGAGACCAGGAAGGTTCAGTCCCGCCCTTATTGGTAAGGCGGGTGAGTAATCCGGATGATAATTGCAGCATCCACAAGTCTTCCCCGCCCTCCCGGTCTGATACAAAAACAATATTTCGGCTGTCAGGAGAAACCTTCGGAAAGCAATCTGCCCCCAAATGAGTAGTAAGCTGTACCGGATTTCCCTGGGGGTTACCCCCTTTGATTTTTTGAAGCCATATATCACCTAAAGCATCTCTTCTACAGGAGACAAAAACCAACCATTTCCCATTGCCAGACCAGCAGGGCTGATAGTCATCTGAGGGGCTGGTGGTAATCTGTGTTACTTTACCATGGGGAAGTTTTTTGATCCAGATATCTCTGTTACCGGATCTATCCGAGGTAAATGCCAGCCATTTACCGTTTATAGATACAGTAGGATCAGTATCAGAAGCCGGATGGGTGGTAATCTGTAATACGTCTTTTAATACCTGGGCTTCCGACAGTTTCGGAAAACTAAGTAATCCGACAAACAGGAGGTAAAATGGCCAGCTAGGTTTCATGCCTGCTATTTCCTCTCCCAGGTTCCATCCGGATTCTGTATCCAGGTTCCTTTTACTGAATCCTCCTGATACATTTTAGCAAACACAGAAAGTATATTTTCTTTATTGGAATCCTCCAGGGAGGATTTAAGTTCAATAACCCGGTTCATAATAATTTCTCTGTCCTGATTTTCCTGAGCTGTCAGTTCCTGGATGAATTTGTTTTTTTCCGGTTCCAGATTATATTTTTCCAGATTACGAACCAGGAGAAATCCATCATTTTTTTCTCCCACATACCCCTTCATCTTAAATTCATCAATATCGTCTTTGTTAAATTTTTGATTCTGCAAGGCTTCCAACACCTGTCTTTTTTCCGGAGAAACACTTACCTGCCCGGTAGTATCTTCAGTATCCCGGGTGGAAGCAATCATCCAGGTATCCTCTTTCATCTGATTGTAAGCCCCGATTACCTCCTGTTCCAAGGCGGTCATTTCTCCGGTAACTCTTACTTCCGGAGCTTTTATACTGCATCCCGCAACAATAAAAATTACCAGCAGTATTGTAATCCATTTCATATTAACCTCCATCTTTTTTATAATTTAGCATTTTTTTTCTTTTGTCTTTTTATATTTGATTATGATTCTCACACCAAGCCACAGAGTCACTAAGAATAAAATAATATTAATTTTTTATGGTTTCTTTGTGTCTTAGTGCCTCTGAGTGAGATTTAATTTAATTTCATACTCTTTCAATCTTAATTTTCAATTCAAAATTTAGAATTCATAACCTTATACCCTATACCGTATACCCAATAACTATACCTTATCATTCATCCTATTTACTCTTCAAGAAAAACGACAAGGGCAGACGTCCGTATTCCAACCTTTCCGGCAGTCGTACCGGGGAAAACCAGGGTTGATGCAAATTAAAAGAAGGGTAGACATATCCATGACGTAATTCAAAGGAAAAAATCCCCGGTTTCCAGCCGGTGTTAATAAGCTGTTTGGTCATTTTTATAGATCTGTCTGAACCGGAGGGATCAATACTGCTCAGCAGGTTACTGGCAAAATCTGATCCCAGATTAGTTATATGAAAATATCCGGAAACATCGATAATTTCTGCTATATTGAGCCCTTTGCCTTCAAACTTAAAAGTTGCATCCAAGTCTGACTTTTTCTTTTCTTTCGGTTTCATTCTGCTGATTGCTGCTGAATTTATTCTGTTGGCATTACCGGTGATAGTGTAAGTTATCTCACTCAGCTTTCCTGTGTTTAAATTCAGATAGAGATCTCCGGCGATTATTCCGTCAAAAAGATTGATGCCTATCCAGGGCAGTTGAATACGGTTACCGGAACAAAGGATATCCGTATCAATCCGGTCAATCTGGTAATTGGAGATTTGTACCGATTCCAGGGTAAGTCGGCCAATTTCAGGGAAAAGACTGTGATAAAGAAAACGTTTATTTCTATAGTTGTTTTTAAGGGGTATAGAATCTGCGGGAGACTTTACCAGTAATTTGGTATTTAAGTCATAATTAAAACTGAAGGGTAAGGAACTTTGTATGTTCCCAATCCGAAAGTTATTTTTACTGTGGATGGCTAACGATTCCGTACCCAGAGATCCGGTGATGTGAATATTGGAATTAGTTGAATCATTGGTGGCAGCCTGCAGGTTAGTCATTATTTTTCCGGTGATAAGTATATTATTTATAATTTCCACTGTATCGGGAGAATCAAAAGCAAAAGCAGCCTTCCCCTTGATACGAGCAGAGGAAACACTGGTTAGGTTTTGAAGGGAACCATTTATTTCCCCCCCGAACTTCAGAGAAGGAAGAGAAATAACCACAGTATTCAGGAGAACAGTAGTTAAGGAATCTAATTCTACTTTTAAATCAATTGAACTGTCCTCTAAAGGAGAAGATCTCAATTCCGGGATACGAATGGTATTCACCACCATGTTTCCTTCTCCCCTGATATTTTTCAAACTGCCCCGGAAATCAACTTTACCCTGAAGGTCGTTAATAAAAATTCGTTGGGGGAAAAGGTTTAAACCGGTGCTGAGAAAGCCAATGGAGGCAGAAAAGGAGGAAAATCTTTCAGGGAGAGAGGTGAACATTACGGAAGCCTGTATATTCTCGTATCCGGACAAGGTCAGATTTTGGGCAATGTTTTGCGGAAAGAAGGAGATCAATTCGGCATTGTCAATGGTTGCCTGTTTAAGATCCAGGTTGATTTTTTGGGATTCAGTTCCGTAATATCCCTGTAACTGACAAGCCAGTACTTTATCCAGGGCAACCAGGCAGGTGTCCATAAAAAATTCCGACTGGGTTTCATCAATTCGAATAAATATGTTTGCTTTCAGGTTATGCTCTCCGGTTCCGATCAACTCTTGATTATACCGGGTAGAATCCAGCCTGCAGTTTAGAGTAACCTTATTTTGCCTTCCTCCCAGAGATAGTAAGGCCAGGTCAAAGCTTACCTTTCCCTTTGTATCCGGCAGGGGATAAGGGAGATAGTCCAGATTAAGGGAGTCCGCCTGTAATCGGGCTTTTACTATTAAATTTTCTTTTTTGGGCAGCACTCCCGGTTTCGAAAACCAATTAATATTCAGTTCTGTGTTGCCCCTCATTAGATCATTCAGGCTGCAGTGCAGGTCTCCGATATAGGGAAATATGTGACTGTTCAGGGATGTGTTAAAAACACAGGATAGTTTTCCTGTTTGTAATGTTAGGGTATCACCCATATTTTTAGAGAAGGAGTCATAACCGATTTTCCCTTTTATTTTCATATCTTCAATTTTTTCCAGGCTGGCCAAGCCAGTGGCACTAAATTCCACAAATCCATTTTCCATAAAAGATGAATCAGCAGTAAGTAAAAATTTATTCAGGTTCAGCCGGGATTCGATTTCCAGACGGAGAGAATCACTCGTTCCCTGGATTTTTCCTTTTATAGGATCACAAGTGCCTTTAATACTAATTTTATTAAAGAAGTTCAGGGCGAAATCTGAAAATAAATTTTCATAATGCTTAAGGGTTTGGTTAAGATCGATAGTGCCGCTGGAGAGGGTCAGATCGAAGGTACTTAAATTTTTTACCGATCCAGTCAGATTGATTAAACTCAATTCCTGCGTATGCAGGCTTACCCGATTAATGATAAGCAGCTCTGCAAAATTTTTTCCTTCCATATCAACAGAAAATTCGGGCCAGAGATTTTTTTTCCATTCCTTTTTACCAATTTTTATATTTCCGGATAGATTCCAATTAGTTAAGGTTTGATATTCACCTGCCAAAATCATATCTGTTTTAAACTGGTAACTGGACTTCCTGGATCTAACCGTAATGTTCCCTTCCCGGGTGAATAATTGCAGTGTACCCCGAATCCACTGCCTATCTTTTAGAAAATTCCGGGGCAGATTGACTTTGGAGATGTTTAAATTCAACCCGCTAATGGTAAAGGCAGTTTTCCCTTGAGAATTATTGGATATCAGAGAAAAGGTGCAGTCTTTTAATTCAAATATAGACATTAAAAAAGTAAAGGGAAGCAGCAGAGATGAGTCTGTTTTTTTAACCGTATTTTTGGGGGAGGATGGAGGGATGATTTTTTCCTTTTCTTTTAGGGCAGAGGATTGTGAGGTTGGGGAAGAGGAAAGAATAATAAATTCAGGAGAATCAATCAATACCCTGGAGATCCACAACCTTCGTTTGAACAAAGAAAAGAATTTATATTTTAATATTATTTCCTTTACCCTAAACAGCGTATCAATTTTTCCCTCCTGATCTGAGGGCTGTATTAGGGAAAAGTCCTGAATTGTAATGGAACCAAAGGGATTAACCATAAGTTTTTTTATTTCTACCGGTTTTTCCAGTACCCGGGACAGGCTTTTTTCGGTATAGTGCTTTAGTTGTTCCTGAGGGAGAAAATACCTGAGAAACAGAATCAGGAAAAGAAATAAACTAAGGATGATTAGAAAGAAAATTATAACAATTTTTTTTAATAAATGTTGGGATTTTTTTCTGGAACCGGAATGCATAGTATTTAATCTTTGGTTATGCGATAGGTTGGATAGGCAAAATTCACGCTATCGGTTTTATTGACCGCCTCCAGTATTTTTGTACTTAGTCGGTCTTCACCGGTTCTTCTTTTTTTTACATCCGTAAGGAAACGAAGGGTTAATTTAATCCCGTTATCTCCAATTTTGGTATAGACAATGGGGGTAAATTTTTTGAAGTAGATCAAATATTTTTCAGACAATCTTTTAATTTTATTTTTTACCTGTTCCTGGATTTCCTGACTTTCCTGTTTGCCAAATTCGAGAAGAATTTCTTTGGCCTTTTTCCAGTCACTTTCAAAAGTAATAACTATGGATAATTCATTCCAGATATATTCAAATCCTTGGGTATAGTTATATAAAGCATTTTTAAAGATCTGTCCGTGGGGCAGGCGTACCAATCTACCCGTTCCCTGTTCGCCGTCAACCCAGTTTCCGATTTCCAGAAGAGAGGTATGCAGAACCCGAATGTCAATGACGTCTCCTATAACCTTTCCCAATTCGATTCTATCTCCGGTATTAAAGGGTCTTCTGGTGATTATGTATACCCAGCCGGCGAGATTTAAGAGAACCGGACTTAAGGCCAGGGCGATACCAGCACTCATTACGGAAATAATAGTTGCCCATTGTTTAGTGCTTTCCGCCCAGATTGGTATCAGGATTATAAAGTAAATAAACCCGGCTGCATACCCGACCCGTTTCCGGTATTCATGCTTTTCCTGAATTTTTAGGTCCAGGGAATTGATGAAACGGCGGACAAAGAAAAGAATCAGGTAGAGTATGCCCAGGGCCAGAAAGGAATTGAATAGTTTGCTGAAGATAGGATTTTTAAAATATACAAACAGGTCGGAAACTGCCCATATGCGAATTAAAATGAGGGCATACATTAACATGAGTATATATATAATCCATTTCCTGGTCCTTTTTTTAACGTTATCGGCCATCTTTGATTTTTTGAAAATTCGGTTTGCACTATAGAAAATAATTACAAAAAGGATCAATAACAGGGTGGAGAAAACCAGGTTTTTTACCCAGGTAATACTGAATAACTCACTGATTGTTTCTATCATACGGTAACTCCAAGGATAGTTATAGTAAATGTTTTCTTCACATAGTATACAAAAAATTTTTAATTAAATACACATTTTTTTATTTTTCGGTATCGATACCAATTTTGAAAAGGATTATTTTCTCTAGATATCATATTCAGTGTATTATCACTGTTATTATTTTTCAGATAACAGGTTGCCGCAATTACCATGCAAATTAAATAATTGGGACAGGATATTAGGTCCGTAATGAGATTTTCATTTTGACTGCGACCCCGATAGCGATACCGATATTGATACCGAATTCTCTCAATGTTTCTTAAAACTTTAAGTTGTATTTTACGTATGTATACTCAACATCATTATATTTAATCATTAATCAGGAAAGGTATTTTATGAAAACACTTATTATTTATGCCACCAAATACGGTTCCACTAAAACCTGTGCCGAGAAAATCAGGGAAAAGTTGAACACCGATACTGTAATTGTGAATTTGAAGAATAATAAGAAACCGAATGTTGCCGAATACGATACGGTTATTATAGGAGGGTCAATCCATGCCGGGAGAATACAGGGGCAAATAAAACGGTTTTGCTCAACCCAGGAAAAAACGCTGCTGGGAAAAAAGATCGGTCTTTTTATCTGCTGTATGTATGAGGGAGAACAGGCTCAAAAGCAGTTTGAAGAGGCCTTTCCGGAACGCCTGAGAGAACATGCTGCTGCCCGGGGAATTCTGGGAGGAATCCTGGATTTTGATAAAATGAATTTTGTGGAAAGAACGGTAGTGAAAAAAGTTGCCGGAGTGGAAAAAAGTCAGTTCAAGCTTTCGGAAGAGAAGATAGATGCTTTTGTACGGGAACTGCAAAAGTAATGCTTACTTAAAACCGTACTTTAACTAAAATTTTGGGTCTGTATATTTGAAAGTTCTTTTTTTTAACGCATAAGCAGCATCTTCTTGGTCTTAATAAAATTTTTTCCAACTTTTAAGGTATACAGGTAAATCCCGCTGGCCAGATCTTCAAGATTAACTGTGAGGGAGTAGGTATCCGCTGATTGAAATTCGTTAACCAGGATTTTAATTTCTCTTCCCCTTATATCATACAGTTTCAAGCTTACCGGTCCTGGAGAGGACAGAGTATAGGAAATACGGGTGGAGTTGTTGAAGGGATTGGGATGATTCTGATATAATTGAAGTTCAGTGATTAATTGTCTGTCGGTTACAGAAGCCAGTTTTTCGATCTGTTCATATTTTTCCCTTGCCAATTTAATTTCATCTAAATAACTTTGTATATTATTTTTCCCAAAATATGATACAGCCTGCTCCTGGTGTGAGAGAGCCTGGGCGAATAAATCATCTTGCTGGGGGGACCGTTGAAAATTTAGATAGGTATTATATTTATGCCATATGTCCTTGGTATTCTGAACTGCCTGGTTTAGTATGAGAAAGTCTCCTGTATTAATTTGGTATGTCATTTCATTACTTTCAGACTTGCTGTATTCAATATCATAGGAAACCCGGATGTCCGAAGTACCCCAGTAACACATTACTCCCCCATATCCGCTGTAATTTTCTTCCTTCTGGGTACAGGCCATCATAACCGTGTTATTTTCTACCGGCTGGGGAAAGACAGCCTGGGTGGTTTCACCCCGGATCCAGCCGTAATCCGGTAGATAACATTCAATGATATAGTGGGTAAAGGCTACCATTAACACCCGGGCCGGTATTCCCAGGGCTCGTAATAAAGCTACAGCCAGATTTGCCTTTCCGGTACAAACCGCATACCCTCTTTGTAAAGTTGATAAAGCATCCTGCAGGCCATAACTCTTGTAGGTAATAGTAGTTCCGGTAAAATTAATTATGGAATTTACCATCTCTATTATATTTTGCTCGGAACCACCCAGCTGTTCCGCCTTGGCTTTAATTTTAGAATCATCTGATTGAATATACTCAGATGATTTTAGATATTGTTCCAGGCTGTCGTCTAATCCAGACAATGAATCCTTATCCAGATAATCCGGCATATCAGAATAGGAATTATTTTTCTTCAGGGTCCAGCACTCCCAGGGGATTACTATATATCCTCCCGGGAACAGCTGTCCTACGGTTACTTCTGCTACCCAATTATCATTACCCTTAGGTATGGTTTTGTAATCCAGAATCTTACCTGAAGGCGAACTTTCCAGTAGTCTGAAAAATACGGGTGTGGTTTGTCTATGGATAACCGGTACATGCATATATAACTTTACCGAAGAAATATCATCATTTGCTTGTACAGAGTAAACTCCCTTGAAGTATCCCATAGTTAACACAGGTGTTATATTTGGATAACTTAAGGAATTTTCACCTTTTTTAACCAACTCTTTTTTACCAGAGGGGGGGGTGGGGAAATTTTGAGGAGGATTCTGGGAAAATCCTGAATTATAAAGAGATGAAATTACAATAATAAGATAAAAGGGATTAAGGATTTTAGGCACGATAAATTTTCCTATTTTATTATAAGAACCTTCTTTACTAATGCTTGTTTTTTAGCATTTACCTGTATAAAGTATATTCCCGTAGGCAGGGGAATATCGGAATTATCATTCCCTTCCCAGGAAAACAACCATGTCCCCCTGGGATAAAATTGGTTATTTATCAATGTCTTAACTTTAATTCCTATTATGTTATATATCTCCATAACCATATAACAATCAGACTGCAAATTTAATTTTATTTTGATCCGATTATTAAAAGGATTGGGATAGCATTTCATAGTAAAATTATCTGGGGGCAATAAACAAGGGTCTTTAATATCTGTACTTTGCAGAGCTTCATAGAGCTCCAGTAAAAATATGCCGATGCCTGCGGCTCCGTAATACCACCCGGTATGATATGCCTTTAAATCATAATCCTTGTTTAGGGGATTAGTATAGTTTATCCAGCGCATTTGATCTGGAGCAGGGGTATCCGCAATAGCCCGGAGATAATCTGCAGCTGCCTTGGCATAGGTTATGTAATCGGCGGTTGGATCATATTTGTAATAGTTAAGGAAGGCATGACCAACAGATGCAGTACCGGTTAAAAGGCCGGTATCAAATTGATCCCAGTTATATATATGGGCCCAGTAATAGGAAGATGAATTGTACTCCTTTCTTACTTTTTTTACCCATTCTGCACCGCGGCGGGCATAATTAAAATATTTTGTATCCCGGAGCAGGGAGTAGGATAGAAAAAATGCGTGAGCCGTACTTGAGGTGCCATGACAGTATATTATGGGGAAACTGCCTCCTTCGGTTGTGTAATACCAGCAGCAGCTGCCATTGGAATCATGTGCATATTTTATAAGGCCATTTGCGGTTTTTTTAAGATATTCAATATAGATTGGTTTCTGGGTGATATGATAAAGTTTTTCCAGGAAAAAAATTATTCCGGTTGATCCTCCGCACCAGAGATGATAGGCATGGGCATCTTTTGTCAATCGTTTCCATCCCAGAGAGGAATCATCGAAATCAATAGCATAGTGGGTGAGCCAATCAAAAGCTCCCTCGGCATACTGGAGATAGATTGTGCTGCTGTCTTGTTCGTACAAATTCAGAAAAAACAATCCGATTCCCGCAGCCCCATGTGCAATACCTGTATAAATCTTGGTTATGGTAGGATAGTGTTTCCAATAATATCCAGAGTTATCAGTGTACGCTTCCTCCATGAGCCATTGAGCCGATGTTTTTGCCATCTGTAGATAGTTTGAATTTTTTGTCTCTTTATATAAATCTATAAAGAAATCACCGCCACCGGCAGCCCCGCTCAGCCAGTCGGGTCCGTTGGTCTCATGATTAATATATTTTTTGTTTATAAAATTTGCAGCACCTCTTGCTTTTTGCAAATAATTGTTATTACCTGTACTTTGGTAAAGCTTTAAGAAGAATAATCCAATCCCAGCTGCTCCACTTCCCAGCCCAGTGGCTTTGGTATCGGATATAGTAGATTGGGGCCAGGAGAGTCCATTACAGAGGCTTTCCTCCTGTTCCAGGGAAATAAGCCAATTTGCTGTTTGTAGGGCAGCAGATAAGTAGTCATCACTGGTTTGAGAAAATATCAATAAGGGAAGAGAAAAAATAAAAAATGATATAATTAATTTTTTCATAATTCATCTTCCCCTTTCCTCATTAATCAATATTTAAAAATGTATTATTACCGACTTTTCTGCACATCAGGTGCAGTCCGAACATTATAGACAGGACTTGCCACAGGATACACTTTTTATCTGATCAGCAGGATTTTTCTGATAAGAATACTTCCCTCCATCTCCAATTGGATGAGATAGACTCCGCTGCCAACTTCTTTTCCCCTTTCATTTCTCGCTGTCCATTTAATTTCATGAACCCCGGCTGTCAATTCTCCATTTACCAGGGTTTTGATGTGCTGCCCTCTCACGTTGAAGATTCTCACGACTGTTTTAGCGGCTCTCTTGATTTGAAATTTGATTAGGGTAGAGGAGTTAAAGGGATTGGGATGATTCTGGAATAAATGGATATCTGTAGGCTTAGTGGATAATTCATGCTCTCTGATATCTGAAGGAGTATACTGTAAGGCTGCTTCTAGAACTTCGTCCCGGCCTGCACGTATTCCTGTAATAGTTGGTTGTACTTCAAGATCAGGAATGATACCGATTCTTTGGGTTTCTGTGAAATCAGGATAAAATACTCCCAGGCCGGTAAAAATTGTTATGATACCTCCGGGCAGGTATATACTGGATATATTTCCATCAGCTCCAGCGGTCTGACTGCCAATTTTTATGGCCTGGGGATGCTGTTCCAGAGCCATAACGGTATATTCAGCCTGGCTTTGGGTGTTTTCATCAAAAAGAATAAAAATTTTTTTCTTATAGGTTGAAGAGAAATTACCTGTGCCCACAGTTTCATATTTCCAGTTTATGGTCCCTGGATATTCAATATTGGGAACGGTAAAGTTTGCTATATGCAGGGGAGCATTGAAAAGATATCCTATCATGGACCACATGGTTCCCTGGGGATAGTTTCTGATGTCAAAGATAATACCATCCGTATCCCATAAATCATTGAACATCATACCCAGAGATAACACTTGCAGTCTTCCCATATCAACATACCCATATTCTTTGGAGTCTACCTTGAGGATTTTCCATATTTTTCCCTTATTGGCAATCAGATTACTATAGTCATTTATGTAAACATCACGGGATAAGGTAACCTGTTTTTGCCCGTTTTGATCAACCAGTGTCATCTGGACCGATGTATTTTGACCCCGGAGAAGCCGGGTGTTAATATTTCTCTCTATAGTGGGTTCATTTGAGCCCTGAGTAAACTGCCTTAAACTGTCTCGTATAGTATAAATATCCAGACCATTAATGGATCTGATAATATCTCCGACTTCAATTTTTTCATAGTCGATAAATACGCCGGTTATTACGGTTTCATTTTCAACATATTTGAGGGTTAAGGGTAAATAGTAGTAACCAAAAATTGTTTCATTGATCAATTTACTATAGGTAAAGGCATGGGAATCATTGATGCGGGTGGCCAGTTCCAGGAAGGTGAGGTGATATAACCTGTTACTATCAGCATTAACAATTTTGGGAATAAATTCAACTAAGGTGGAATCCCAATATTGATCGATTATGTATTTATAGGGATAAAAATAATTAATAATATTCCAATATCTGAACAGCGCAAGCAGCCTGTATTTTTCTTCCGGATACTGATCAACACCCCACTGGTAAAACTGATCATCGGTGTTAAAAGTTGGATTGCTTGCTTCTGCCGTTTTTCCCACATAATAATTATTCTGGGGTCGAAATCTGTTTTGCACTGTATCCAATTGTGCCCTTACCTCTTCAGTAAAGATGGGATCCTCCAACCAGTGTAAATCGAGGTTATATTTCATACTGTTCGGTACAGTAGGTAATTGAGTAGTCGGTTTAGCCATTTCTCCGGCATGGTTAATCATGTTTTCCAGAGTGTTATTAAAATCCTGGTTAGATTGATCGTTTTTTAGCTCCTGTAAAGTGTTTATTAATTCCAGATCCCAGTTTTGGTTGCCCTGGGCTACTTCGGAATGAAAATATTTCAAAAAACCCCAGGTTTTGGCTGTATAATATAATCTTTGATAGTATACACTGTCCGAAACGGTTTGAGCATTTATCATTATGCCTATAAAAATTAAAATTAATGCAGTAATTATGAAAAATTTTTTCATCATAACCTCTTATATATATTGAGTATATATGTAATTATCTTTTAATTTGAATATTTCTGCTTACCTCAGCAAAGATACCGGGATCATCTTGGTCAGTTACCCGTATAGTGAGAGTATAATATCCCTTTTTCAAGTTACTGAAATCAAGGCCTATCAATTCCTTTGAATCATTCTGTTCCACTGCTCTGGTATGATGGAGAGTAATGGAATGAGGTGAAGATTTAGTGATATTTCCAGATTTCCTTCTTACAGCTTTCTGGTTTTTTCCTCCTTTTGTTACTTCCAGAGCAACCTCATACTGGGACTGAATACCGCTGGTTTTAATATTATAAATCTCAAAGTAGCAGAATAACTGTTCTGATTTTTTAATATATTCAAAAGGGTAGGGAATAGCCCGGATGCCTCTCAGCTGTCGGACCGGAGCAAAATTTCTGTACAGAGGATCGGTGACTTCCTGACAGAACTGAATATCACTGATGCAGAGTTTCTGAGTACTGAAATCCCGGATCAGTATATTCCGTTTAACAAAACCACTCCGCTGTGTTTCCTCATCTTTGACCTGCAAGGTAATTCTCCCTTCCCGGGGAAGCAGGGAAATACTCATATTGCCTATCAGATAGGGAAGATCTAATTGGGAAAGTTGTTGAATATGGTAACTTTTTTCATACCCGCTTTTCACAACCTGCTGCAGTTTTTGATTTTCAAAAAGACAGCCGTAGGCAAGCCGGAGAGAGTCAGGCTCCGGAAATTCGTTATCCTGTATAAGGTTGTCTGAAAGAGGGGTAAAATAGTTAATTGCCAGGGTGGTTGCCTCTCCTGATCCTTTAAACTGGACAATATCATAATGAAATAATAACTTCTGTACGGCTTTGTCCGGAGTAAATACGGTTGCCGGAGTATCAAATTTTTTGTCTTTCAGATCTACTCTTAGCTTGTTATCTATGTTTATTAATTTCAGATGAGGATGATAAACATCATGTTTGCTTGAGATCACATTCCCGCCGTTAACAACAATATTTATATCATCTTCAAAACTCCAGATATCTTCATAGGCTCTAAATAGTGACTGGGATTGAGCTTTATTGGCTCTTTCCTTTAAGAGATCAGCCCAGTAAAAATAGCGTAATTTTGTTCTGCGGGGATAAATAATAGCCTGGTCCAGGGATTCCACTTCTCTGAAAAATTTTCCCTCTTTAACAAAATGAAGCACCAGTTCGCTTTCCTGATCACCATGTTGGAACTGGTATACCCAGGTTTCATTACCTTCTATGGAATAATAGGCAGGTACAGATGGTTTCCCCAATTTCCAGGGAAACAATACTGATCCTATAAATTCCCTCACCCTTTCATCCCTGAATAAATGCGCCCATTTTGTCTGTGGGCCTTGGGTAACCCGGGTTGTAGGCTCTCCGTATTTCAGATAGTATTTCCCTCGGTCATCAAAATAGGGAGGTTTGGGCGAAGGAAAATTTTCTTTAACATAGTCATATCTTTTTATAAAATTTTGCAGGTACTCATTCTTATCCATTAAAGGATCGGGATTATGTTTTTTCCAGTAGTAGGTTATATATGCCTTTTTTTGTTCCAGGCCTTTCATTTCCTTATATTCTTTTTTTAGATCTTCAGCAAGCAGAGCTAAAAAAGGATATTCAAAAGTTTTGGTAAACACTTCCTGATTGCATTCCTTTAACAACCACAGGTAAGCAGAATCCTTCTTTTGCACTGTCAGGGCGGCACAATCTTTAGGAAAACAGATCAAACCTGTTAAAACAGTTAAGTATACTAAAGTGTTTTTAAGTCTTTTAGGATAGTTCATAATTGCGCAATTATGGTTGATTTTAAGAATACATGCTTATATTATGGGCATATTACACTTCTTATGTAAAAGTGGGCATAATTTTGCTATTTGTCAAGAAAATTTTATTTTGATTCTTCAGTTACATTGATTATATTAACTTCATTAACATTTATATATTACTTATAAAAAATTTATTAAGAATACATGAATAAAAAATATTTATCCTATATTTTAAATTTTATTATAATTGTTGCCATTCTATATCTGTTTCTATTAAGCATCAAACTTCTGGGTCATTCTTTTAAATTATTCGGAAAAGGATTTGCCGAAACCATGCTGACTATGACCAATAATCCGGCAGCAGGACTGCTTATCGGTATTGTTTCTACCAGTCTTATTCAAAGTTCTTCCACCACAACTTCCATCACGGTGGGCATGGTAGCCGGAGGAGCCCTTTCACTTCAGAATGCTATACCTATTATCATGGGAGCAAACATTGGTACCACCATAACCAACTCTTTAGTTTCTCTAGGGCATATTTCAATTCGCACTGAATTCAGAAGAGCCTTTGGCGCCAGTATAGTTCACGATTTCTTTAATATTTGTACGGTTTTAGTATTATTTCCTTTGGAGATTAATTTTCACTTTATCGAAAAAACTGCTGGAATTTTTCAAAAGGGATTTTGCCAGGCTGGTGGCATGGAAATATTCAATCCCCTTAAATTCATCCTAAATCCTGCCATTAATGCCATTGAATATTTAATCTCTTTTCTTCCTTTACAAAGTATAATCTTAATGCTATTATCATTATTTCTATTGTTTTTTTCTCTCACTACTCTGGTTAAGAAAATCAGATCCATGGTACTTACCAAGGTCGAAACTATTCTAAATAAATATTTATTTAAGAATGATTTAATTGGATTTGTTTTTGGTTTGCTAATAACTTCTGTTGTACAAAGTAGTTCTGTTACCACTTCCATTATTATACCTCTTGCTGGTGCAGGTTTATTGTCTTTACGACAAATTCTACCCTATACCTTAGGAGCAAACATAGGCACTACCGTAACCACCATATTAGCAGCTTTGGCTACTCAGAATGAAGTAGCCATAACAGTAGCATTCGCGCATTTATGCTTTAATATTTTTGGAATTATTATATTTTACCCCTTGAAATTTATTCCGATCGGACTGGCTAAATTTGTCAGTGCGAAAGCGTCAAAATCTAATAAGCATCTGATAATTTTTGTGGTAGTGTATATATTGCTGCATTTTATCCCGATTCTAATAATATTGACATAATAAAAATTATTTTATATTATATAGTTATACAAGAGGTGACACTATGTGGAAACAAATTTTAAGTATATGGAAATCTGATAACCTGCTGGAACAAGCCTGGAATGAATCATTTGAAATGCTGGAGATCACCTATGAAATGTTTTGTGAGGCTATCAGTGTACTGCGGGAGAGTGAGCATACTATCGTAAAAAAGGAAATCAAGCATAAAGATATTAAAGTCAATAAATTCCAGAGGGATGTGCGCAGAAAGGTAATGACCCACTGTACAATTCAGGGACCTAATGATCTTCCCGGAGGGCTGGTTCTTATAAATATTGTAATAGATATAGAACGTATTGGAGATTACACCAAAAATATTGTAGATCTGGCCACTATCTATCCTGCCAGACTTGACGGGGGGCTGTTTGAAGAGAGTCTTAAAAAGATTGAAGATTCAGTAAAAGATAATTTTTCCCGCACTAAAAAATATCTGGAAGCCAGTGATGAATCTGGAGCTAAGATTCTATTGAATGAATACAAATGGATAAATCCTGAATGCGATCAGCGGTCCTTTGAAATAATCCAGGAAAAAGACAGAACCATCGGCGGGGGCAAAGCAGCGACCTTAGCTCTCTATTTCCGATGGTTAAAAAGAGTCAACTCACATTTAAGAAATATTACCACCAGTATTGTCAATCCTTTTGATCAGATCGGTTATACCAAAAAAGGAAATATAGAGGTTGATACCTAAAAGACACTAAAGTATGTATGCAGCATCATATTCAAAATGTAATAAGAAAGTATAATTTAATTCCCCATCCTGAAGGCGGGTATTACCGGGAAGTGTTCAGGTCTGATTTTCATATTACTTCTCCAGTCATAAACAAAACAAGAACAGCAGCCACCCATATTTATTACTTCCTTATGGAAAAACAGATCAGCAGATTTCATAAAATTGTTCATGATGAAATTTGGAATTTTTATGAAGGAGATGCCCTTAAACTCATCACCTTTGATGGCCAGGAAATAAAGCAGATCCTTTTGGGAATAAAGCAAAAGGCTGGTTATACGCTGGTTGTTCCGGCCGCATGTTATATGGCTGCAGAAACAACCGGAGAGTATAGTCTGGTGAGCTGTACGGTTGCCCCTGGTTTTGAATTTGAAGATATGTCTTATTTATTGGATGATACAGCCAATAAAGAAAAATTATTAGCAAATTTTCCTGAGTATAAAAAATTTATTTGACTTAGATAAACTTTAAAAATTAAATTTAACCACCAAGTTCACAAAGAAGACGCAGAGCACACAAAGTTTTTATTATAAAATATTTATTTCTTTGTGACTTCTTGGTGTTTTCTGTGGTTTAACTTTTCCTTTATACAACTACTGTTTAAAATAGTTATCAGATTTTAGTTTTAGTATCGCTTCTTTTTCGTGTTTTTTTAGTGATTTCAAATCAATTTCACAGGTATTTTTATTTGTTTTGCAAATTGAGAATCTCAGGGTTACCGCAAGGTTGGAAAACACATTTTCAAAAATATACATAGCCCGCTCATAGTGATAATCCGAAGTAACCACAATAATATTCTTTATGTTATATTTCAAGACTACGGGCCTGGAAAGGAGAGCATCTTCCAGGGAATTTTTACTTTCTACCCCTTCCACAAAATCCTGTTCCGAAATCCCTTTCCCGGTAAGATATTTTTTTAAATAATGCGTATGTGGATATTCAGTGGTATTGAAATGTGAGCCAAAGCCACCGGTAAGCAGTATTTTATAATTTTTATTATTTTTGTATTCAACCCAGGCACGTTGACATCGATCTCTGGCAATACGGTATAATTCTCCTTTGGCAGAGTTTGGTGAACCGAGAACAATTATTAAACCTGGGATCGGGGTAGTTTTTATTATCATTTTTTTAATGAGTTGTGGGGAGGATGACAGCCCCTTTATTTTCCCCTATTTTTGTATCAATAGTGGAGTAGTGTAAATATTCTCTATATCAAGGCAATATTTATCAAGAAGTAAATGCTTTTTCCTGTTTTTTGATAAGCTCGTTTCTCAAATTTTTTTCAATTTCTCTTATTTTAAGCATCGCGATTAATTTACCCTCTTTCACCACAGGAATTCTGGAGTAATTGATGGAATGAGCAAGATCGAGGGCAGCATCGAGCGGCTGATCCGGATTAACAGTGGCAACCTCATAACTCATTATATCTGTTACTAAAGACCAGGACCAGAGTGCCGGATTGGGAAGAATTTCCCGAAGGTTTTCAAAAGTTACTATCCCGATAAGTACATCATGTTCATCAATAACCGGGATAAATTCGCCATCTTCAGATGAATAAATATGGATAGCATCAGTAACAGTTGTATGTTCGTGAAGCACAACCGGAGAAGCAGGAGACAGTACATCTTTTACTTTTCTCTCTTTAATAAGATCATCAATAGTGATATCAAGGCCGTCTTCGCCCGCATGACGGATGGCAGAATTAACAGTAAGAGGCCCCACCAGTTGAATTAAAAAGGTGGTAGCGGTAATGGTGGAAATTACAATATCACCAAGTGAAATACCAGCAGTAATGGGAATGGTTCTCAAATGGTGACCAGCCATGATGGCAAGCCCGATTACAACTCCGCCCTGACAAAATAAACCAAACCCGGTATATCGCTTTACAGTTTGTCTGGCCTTTGAAATCCGTGCTCCTAGAAAGGCCCCTAAAACCTTACCAGAAGAGCGTCCCAGGATATAAAGGCCAACCATAATCCAGATCCAAACCGGCATGGATGACAGGGTTAGACGTGCACCGGTAAATACAAAGAAAAGAATATACACCGGGTTAGCAATGCCTTTCATATATTTAAGAAAATGTTCCGAGTGGAGGGGTTCCCAGTTGGCGATAATGATTCCTGCTATCATTGCCACTATAATTTCATCCAGGCCCATAAGCAATGATAAAGCTAGGGAGAGAAGAAATATTCCGAAAGAAGCGGTCACAGCTTTTTCATGTTGGTGAAGTTTTCTTAACAGCTGAATGGTGATCACACCCATAGCTGAGCCGGCTACCAAGGAGCCGGATAACTCAATTGCTACTTTTATGAGATTATGAAACAGGTTATGGGTAGCACCCTCAACCAGCATTTCTGCAATGCCTGAAAAGATACCGTAAAGAGACATGGCCAAAGCATCATCCAGAGCAATAACCGCAATGATGGTCGTGGTTACGATTCCTGCTGCCCGGTTTTCCCAGAGAACACTCATGGTTGAGGCCGGATCTGTAGCGGAAGATATGGCTCCGAATATTAGTCCACCCGCCAAAGCGATATTCCAGGAGTTGGTTATATAATAAAGAACTCCTCCGGTTAGAGCGGAGACAAGGATAAATGCCCCGAATCCTTCCCCAAAAAGAATTGCGGAGAATTGTTTGCCGTACCGCCGAAAATCTGCAAATTTTATTTCTGCACCTACCAGAAAGCCAATCAGACCCAGAGCAAAGAGATTAAAAGATTGCAATTTTTCCAGATCGGCTAAAGTAACTAACTTAAATCCGCTTTGGCCAATAATCAATCCGGTTAAAATATATCCAACAATATAAGGTGTTCTCACTTTCTTAAGCAGGGTGGCACTGATAATGCCGCCCAGAATTCCAATGCTGAAAAGGAAGAAAAGTCCAATACTCATTTAGAGATCTCCCTGTACTAAGGAATCATAGATATCCTTTTCCGACCTTGCCTGAAGTACTTGCTCATGGATAAGGTGGTTTTTAAGCCGTTCTACCAAAACAGAAAGTGCTTTGATGTATTCAGAATGCTGATTTCGGCCAACCACAAAAAAAATCCCGATACGGACAGGTAGATTGTCCAGAGATGCATAATCGTTAATATCATGGCTGTTTACGGCAAAAAAGATATTCAGACTTTTAACTTCATTAAGGCGAACATGAGGAACCGCAATATTAAGTCCGATTCCCGTACTCATCAAATTTTCTCTTTTATACACAGCCTCAGCAATTTCCGCCTCTTCCGAAACACCGGGCACCGAAGCTCCCTTTTTAATAAAAAAGTCTAAGAATTCCTCTTTGGTACTGAAATTGGTAATATAAATCCTGGATGGTTTTAATAGGGTCCGGATGGAATATTCTCCTTGAAGAGCTCTGCTGTGTTTATGAGGAGTCAGCTGTTTGTTAACCCATTCCTGAATATCTCCCTGTCGGAAACGCCAGGAACCCCCCAGTTTACCGCCCGGCAATTTACCACTTGCAGCCCAGGCTTTGACTGTACGTTCCGATACCCGCAGGTATTTGGAAACTTCTTCCAGAGTTAATAGTGTATCCATAATCTTTCATCCTAATTCATGATTATGATAAATAACGCTTAAATATAGTCACTTTTTCCTATAAATGCAAGTATTTTCCTAAAATTTCTATTAATTTAACAGATTTAGATTATATTTCCTAAATAAAAGGGAAAATAATACTATGATACAACCAGAAGGAATAGAGCCGGCCGAATTTATATAGTGATCAGGTAGAAAAGCAGAATAGGCTTTTTCCCCGGTTACAATTATCAGGGATTGCAATAATACTTTTGATAATAAATAAAAATCGCCCGGAGTGGTGCTTCCGGGCGATCATAATCTGGTTTAATTCTATATAATTAGAATAAAATCAAATTATTTATCTTCCCCATAATATTTTACTTCCGCATAGGGAATCAAATTGCCTTCTTCCTTCACCGACTTTTTGCTGTCACTGCCAATGGTCAGGGGAACAGATACCATTTGATATTCCATACTGGGCCAGTAAGCAACTTCAATTTTGACCACATATTCTCCCTTTTTAACTGTATTTCCCTTATGATCTTTCAGATCCCAGACATAAATATGATGTCCCACATCTATACTGGCCCCAGTCACTCCATCCACATCGACATAATCGGAAGCGTTGGACCATTGAGGGAGATTCACCTGTTTTTCTTTGGCGTATCCGCTGAATCCGGAGACATACACGGTTTTAATGAAATTTTCATTTTTATCCTCAATCCATACCACTGTCTGAGGAGCCAGTTCATCCTGAAAACCCAGGATAAAGTCAATGTCCACAAATGGTTTTTTATAGTCGGCTGGATTAAAATGTTTTACCGAAGGACGCATGCTCTGAAAAGCATACTGAGAAGCATCCGAACCCGGATATTTGGTTATGACCTTTATCCAATTAGTAATTGCCTTTTTTTGATAGGCATATCCCAGCCAGTAGGTAGCCTCTGCTTTTGCTTCCTGGTCAGCCTTACTGTCGAGTACAAAATTCAAATCCTCAATGCCTTGGTCTAACTTGCCTAGAAAAAAAGGCATCATGATACCGGTAATACCCCGATTCAGCCGTAATGCAATATCATCAGGGGCCAAAGCAATTGCTTTATCGGTCAATTTGCCTATTTCAAAAACAAGCCTGGTGCGGTAGCTTTGATCCTCATAAATAGTCTGGTCATAGCCTTTTCCGGCCAATCCATTCACTGCTTCAATAAGCAGCTTGTATGCTTTTACATTGGTGGAGTCTTTCTGAATGACATTTTTTAATATATCATCTGCTTTTTCATATTGTGCTTGGTCGATATAGGCTTTCCCTAATTTAATCTGCAGGTTAATATCATTCGGATTTTGTTTTGTTTTTTGTTGCAGCTGTTTGAGCTCAGCTTGGGTATATTTTTTCTCCTCAGGTTTTTTTTCTTTTTCCGGGGAAGGGGAAGCTGACCCAGAAATCATATTTTCTGCTTTATGGGCCATATCTGATTCAGGAGCAAGCTCAATTATTTTTTTCCAGGTTGCAGCGGCTTCCGCTTGGTTGCCTTTTTTCTGATATCCTTGAGCCAGAAAATCGTATCCGAAAATGAGGAGGTCGGAAGGTACTTGCTCCGGAGCCTTCTGGGATAATTCGGTTAAAAATTCGAGGTCGGCTATTCCCTCATCCAGTTTATTCATAAAGGAAGGTACACTAATTCCCATGAGTCCTCTATGAAAGCGGGCAACAGGGTTATTGGGATCAAGTTCCACTGCCTTGTTCAGATTCTCATAAGATTGTGCGATTAATTCACCTGCCTGCATGAAATTTTCAGTTTCTCCGGCCATGGTGCCCTGATAAAATCCTAAATAGGAGCAGGCGGTTGAATTTTCGGGAAAATTTTCCACGGCTTTTTTCATTACCTGAGCTGCTTTTCCTGTTTCCCCGGATTGATAATGCTCGTTTGCCTCGGCAATATATTTATCCAGACTCTGTCCTAGAGCAAAATGACAACTGATCAAGAATATTAGAATTACAAGATAATTCACTAATTTTTGCATGTTTCCTCCTAAAATAAAATTAATTTTTTTTACAATTTTTTTATAAAATAACTTGAATATAAGGAAAAAAAATAAATTAACAAATATAAATACAATATTAGTATGGCGATTATTTGTCTTTAGAAAAGATAATTATTTTCCCAACTCACTACCTTTTAAAAGATCATTTGAAACACCAGTATTGACTTTTACCTCCTTGACTTTTGTATTACTTATTTCACCTTTATCCATCTGAGGTTTCATCTCAGCTTAAGCCTGTTCTCGATGCTAATCAGGTATTTGCTTCAAGAGTTATTTTCATTTTCAATATATTTTTATAATACGTAGAGAAATAAAATTTGATTCATTTTATTTATTGATTTTTCCTATTCCGCAATAAAATCAGAATGGTAATTGATATTGGATTTAATTTTATTATTGCTATATGGTAAAAAACACATTTCTTACCGGATGAGTTCATTTTTGCCACAAGGATAAATCTGTCTTCTTATCATATTCACGTTCAAGAGTTGCACCTTCAAAGCTTTGAATAAGGTATTCACAGGCATACACAATTGTACCCGAGGCTAGATGTCCTCCCCATGCTCTTCCTTTTTCATCAGCTAAGGTGAGGTGAGCATGCACTATGGGTTTGTTATTTTTAAGGGATATATTACCCACAAGGGAGAGGATTTCATGAGGTTTGTCCAGGGTATGAAACCGGAATTTTTTTGATTTCTGGTCATAATATCCTATACGAGCCTTCTGTACTGCTCCCAGGGCTTGCACTTGGCCTAATTGTATTTCTTTTTCCGAACACACCTTTATTAATTCTTCCAATAAATCTGCACCGTAGCTAAGTCTACCCAGGAAAATTTCACCATAGTTTATTTTTTTGATTAGCATATCTGTATCACCTGTTATTCAATATTATTAATAGATTGCTGTCTCGAATTTTTGTGATTATGAATACATCAGGCTAATTTTTTTACTCTCCTCCTGATTTTCTTTTTTATTTTCTCAAAAGAAGGAGGCGGGCCTGTACTTAACTGTTTTCCATCAATAAACAAAGCATCAGAAATTCCCCATTCCTCCAATACTTCTCTATTTGAGGTTTGTATTTCCTGAAATTCCACTTTATTACCAAATTCTTGGGAGGCTCGTTTTGCTCTTTCATGCACCATATTCTGGACCGAACACCATCCATTTATAAAGGAAGTGACAACTACCTTTCCTTCTTTGGTAGGGGGTTTCTTTTTTTTCCTTATCCACCGGGGCGGGATGGCATTTTCCATAAAAGGTTTCCACAGTAACACTGCCATGCCATTTTTATCAATTTTTTTATACCCTTGTTTTTTAAACCAGGAGGCTTTCATCCAGAAAGGAAGAGATATACCCCAGGCTACCACTCCTTTTTTATGCATTGATTTTATATCCTTTTCTGCTGCTTGAAGAAGTGCTTTCCCGATTCCTTTTTTCTGGTAATTCCCAATACCTTGTTTATGCCCGTGCACCCAGATGCACTGAATGAAATAAAGGCCTTCTCCTGCAATAGATGAAATCTCAACTGGGACATATTGGATCATGCCGCATACTTTTTCTTCTTCCAGGGCAATTTTAACCCGTAGACCTTTATCTTTCATTTTTTTAAACCATACCTGCTTATGGTTGCCGGCTTCCTTCATATCCTCCGACCAGTCTTCAAGACAGCAAAAGTATGGTTTATGATATTGGGGGGAGAGGTCGGTTATTTTCATGGCTGTCATCCTATTTTTTAATTTTATTATTTATTAATCTAATATAAACTACTAAAAATTCCAGTAACTAAATAATTATCTATAGAGACATTAAATATGGATTAATAATTATATAACATTTTAATTGTCCAATGTCAAGGGAAAATTATTTTTTGATGAGTACCTGGCAAAACTGGCTATTTAAAAATGGTAATAGGGAGAAGGGAAGGTTGGAATGAAGGAATAATGGGATAGAAATTTTACAATATTCCAACCTTCCAGTATTCCACTATTCCAAGGATTTAAAGATGTTTTCCTTAACCTTAACCTGAATCTGATTCTCAATCTTTTCCAACTCTTTGATCAGGAAGAAATACTCATAATCCCCGCAGCCATTCCGGGGTCAGGGCAATATTACCCTTTAAGGCCTCATCGATCATACCAAGGGCAGTCTGCTGATCGCGGGGAAGGCGGATTTTAAGGGGGAGAAAGTTAGAAGCATGATTGGAAAGAAATAATCCTCTGGTGAGATGAGTGTGGGCAATCATGGTCCGTAATTCCTTCAGTATTTGCTCGGGTTCTAAGAGAGTAAACAATCCCTTCTGATATTCATGGTATAAAGGGGTCCCGGGGATAAGCATTAAAGTAAGGGCACCAATGAATTCCGGATCTATTTCCGACAATACTCTTCCGGTTGCTTTGGCATGAAGATCAGAACGCTCCGGTCCCGCTAATCCCAACAGCACGGTCAGGGATAGTTTAATGCCCGTCTCACCTACCTTTTTTGCCTGTTCAATCATTTCTCCGGAAAGAATCCCCTTGTTTACTGCCTTTAACGTCTGGTCATCCCCGGATTCCAATCCCATATAAATAATGCCTAATCCCAGTCTTTTTAGTTCCTGAAGATCGGGCAGAGATTTTTTCTTAATACTTTTTGCATTGGCATAGATTCCCACTCTGGTAAGCCAGGGAAGCTGATTTTTTAGTTTTATCAAGAGAGAAACTAATCTGGGCTGGGGAATGATCAAAGCATCACCATCGCATAAAAATAGCCGGCGTTTATGTTGAAAATGTTTGGCGGCAAAGGATATATCCTTATCAATGATTTCATTATTTTTAATAGTAAATTGCTTGTGCTTGTAAGCTCCGCAGAATGTGCATTTATTATGGGAACAGCCTACAGTAACCTGCAGAATGATACTATCAGCTTCACTGGGAGGACGGATGATGTTTCCTTGATAATGCATATGCCTTCCTTCATTTACTGTACTGAAACCTTGTTCTTTATATATGAAAAAAATCCTTGAATGTCAACACTTTCCTATTATAACAATAGAAATTAAAGATAATAAATTTAACATTTTGGGAGTCTTTCTGAATACAGGGAATAAGTGTTGACAATTTAAATTATTTTAAATATATTTACTACAAAATAAATTTAATTAATCATTAGAGGTAATTTTGGTTGCTAAGAAGACACCGCTGTATGATGAGCATGAAAGACTGCAAGGGAAGATGAGTGATTTTGCCGGCTGGATTATGCCCCTATGGTATGCTACAGGACAATCAAAGGAACATCAGGCTACCCGAAACCAATGTGGCCTGTTTGATATTTGTCATATGGGTGAATTTAGAATAGGTGGAAGGGAAAGTCAGAAATTTCTTTCTACCTTATTGACAAATAATATCGAAAGGATGGAAGACAGCCAGGCTATGTATTCTTTTATGCTTAATGAAAGCGGGGGTGTTATAGATGATTGCATTTTATACAGATTTGATTCCGAAAACTGGATGCTGGTGGTCAATGGGGGCAATATCGAATCTGATTTCAACTGGATCAAGGATCATGCCCCTTCTTCTCTAACGCTTGAGAATATCAGTGACATAACTGCTAAAATCGATCTTCAGGGCCCTTCTGCTCCCAAGTTGATGGCAAAAGTAGCCGGGAAAGAGAGTATTGATCAATTACGCTTTTTCAGATTCAAACAAGGAATACATATCAACAACATGGAAGTATTGATTTCACGAACCGGATATACCGGAGAAATAGGTTTTGAATTATATACCGAGGTGAGACACTGTATTGAATTATGGAGATTACTCTTAAAGGAAGGTGATGAATTTGGCATTTTACCCTGTGGATTAGGGGCCAGAGACACACTTAGAATCGAAGCCGGACTTCCTTTGCATGGCCATGAGTTGAAAAAAGACAGAATTGCTATAGGACACCCCTGGGAATTTGCCCTTGATTTTGAGAGTGATTTTTTAGGAAAAGAGATTCTGATAGAAAAAAAGAATTCTGGTATTGATTATTTTGTTGTACCTTTTATAATTGAGGGCAGAAGAAAAGCTATGCCCGGATGGGAAGTTATACAGAATGATGAAATTATTGGAACTGTTTTAAGCGGAGTGTTATCTCCTTCTTTAAATAACACCCCCATAGGTTTTGCCGGTATAGGGAGGGTCCTGCAAGAGGGAGAAAAAATTGAGTTTAAAAAATCGGGTGATGATAAAAGACTGAGTGGCAGGATAGCGAAAATTCCTTTTGTACCTTTGACATCTAGAAAAAAATTAAAGCTGTTTTTACATTAAATCATTTATTATACCTTCTTACTTTCAGTCTATCTCTGATTTTGATAAAGGTTAACGGATATTCATGATAATTGATGTAACGTTTTTTCCTCGAGATCTTGCAGAAATTGACATTAGAGAAAAACTAGTTATAGTGGTGGATATTTTTAGAGCAACCTCAACTATTATATCTGCAATAAATAATGGAGCTAAGGAAATAGTGCCCTTTATAAAAACGGAAGAAGTGGATCAAGAGGCGATGAATTACCCAGCCGATGAGGTGTTAAAATGTGGTGAAAGGAGGGGATTGAAATTTCCCGGTTTTGATTTAGGTAATTCTCCCCTGGAATATACAAGAGATAAAGTTTTTAATAAAACTTTGCTTTTTTCCTCAACCAACGGATCCCAAGTTTTCTTCAGAGTCAAATCAGCCAGGGAGATTAGGGTTGGTGGTTTTTTAAATATTAACAAAGTTGTAAAAAGAATTTCCCAGAATAAGGGGGATTGCCTTATTGCCTGCGCCGGAAATTATGGTAAAATCTCTTTGGAAGATACTGTGTGTGCTGGTATGATTTTGGCAAGATTAAAGAAAAAAGGTAATAACCTTGAAATGGGTGATGAAGCCAGGATGAGTATAATTTTATACCAAAATTACCTGGATGATTTTCAATCAATTATTCGGGATTCATCCCACGGCAGATATCTTTCCTCCCTGGGGAAACAAGATGATATGAATTATTGTTTGACAGTTAATAAGGTGAATTGTCTGCCTCTGTATTATAATAAATCAATAGTGAAAAGGATTGCGGAAAAATAATTATCATGGCCAAGAAAATAAAAAACAAAAAAAAGCAATATGAGAGACATAGAGAAGTATTGGGTATTCTCATTATGGCCTTTTCTCTTCTTGTTTTCATAGGCCTCATATCCTATAATCCTGGAGATTTCCCTAATAGTGGTTCCAAGGCAAATGTAACCAACTGGCTGGGTCTTGCCGGGGCCTGGATAAGCTACTATGTATTTGTGTATACCATTGGTTATTCATCTCTCATCTTTCCCCTTCTATTATTTCTCCTGGGATGGAATATATTTCTGCATAAGGGATTTAAGCCTTTATTGCGGGTGAGTATTTACATTTTAACTCTGGGTTTATTGTTTTCAACCGTGCTGGCCTTGCCCCACGCTTTGTCTGATCATTCTAGCACTCTGGGGTTTCGCTTGAGTGGAAATTTGGGAGGATTTTTTGCTGATCAGTTAAGCCGGTATCTGGGTACTGCGGGGAGTATCATTGTTCTTTTAACCGTTTTACTGCTGTTTTTGATTTCGGCGACCTCGTGGAGTATGAGGGAGTCGGTGCTGGGATTTAAGATGGAGATAAATTCTGTTATGGGAGATATTGGCAATTTTTTAAAAAAAGTATCTCAAAGAAGGAAAAAGGATACTTCCGCTCAGTCTCAGGAATGGATGAGCACATCCGGTGAAGTGCAGATTCCGGAAAAAAAGCATGAACCTGAACTGACAGAGGAAGATAAGGCAGACCGGTCCCGGCCTCTAAAAAAGGGAAGAACCAAACCTCCTTTGGTCACGGAACCGGTTACAGACAAAATTAAAAGGAGGAGTGAGTCCGAAGAGTCTAAGACCGTCACCTCCGGTCCCTATATAAAGCCTGCCCTTGATTTACTGGACAGGTATGAGAAATCAGTGTACGAGTATGATTCCAGGCAATTGCGGGAGAAAGCACATTTTCTGGAACAGCGGTTAAAGGAGTTTGATATAGAATGTAAAGTTGTCGCCATAAAACCGGGACCGGTTATTACCAGGTTTGAAGTAAAACCCGCTCCGGGAGTAAAGATAAGCAGTTTTGTCAGCAGACAGGATGATTTAGCCCTGGTATTGCAGGCAACCCCGGTACGGGTGGTGGCACCCATACCAGGGAAACCGGCAGTTGGTATTGAAGTTCCTAATCGAAAACCGGAAAGGGTATCTATCCGTTCCATTATTGAATCCGATGTTTTTCAACAATCCGCTTCCCCGCTTACCCTGGCCTTAGGCAAATCAATCACCGGACATCCGGTTGTTACTGATCTTCAAGAACTCCCCCATTTACTGGTGGCGGGATCAACCGGATCAGGCAAATCCGTTTGTCTTAACACCTTTATCAACAGCATACTATATCGATGCCATCCGGATGATGTGAAAATGGTTCTGATCGATCCCAAAAGACTGGAGTTATCTGTTTACAAAAAACTGAAGAGACACCACCTTACCACCTGTTATAATATGAACGAAGATGTGGTTACCTTGGTTGAGAATGCAGTTGAAGTACTTCAGAGTTTAAAGAGAGAAATGGAAAACAGATATAAAATTCTGGCTCAAAGCGGAGTCAGGGATATTATCGATTACAATAAGTTGATTGCCAGCAGCAAGGCGGTAAAGGACAAAGATAACGGATCCCTGAAAAAACTTCCTCAGATAGTATTGATCGTGGATGAATTGGCGGATTTAATGATGACCGGGGCAAATGATATAGAAGAGCCTATTGCCAAATTAGCCCAGATGGCCCGGGCGGTGGGCATACATCTTATTCTGGCAACCCAAAGACCGTCGGTGGATGTAATCACCGGCGTTATTAAGGCAAATTTTCCGGCCCGAATAGCCTTTAAAGTAAGTTCTAAAATAGATTCCAGAACTATCTTGGATAGAAACGGAGCGGAAAAACTCTTAGGAAGGGGGGATATGCTCTATCTGCATCCCCGTAAACCCGAGCCCATGAGAATCCACGGTGCCTTTGTGTCCACAGATGAAATAAAAAGAGTAGTGGATCATATAAGTAAACAACCGCCAGCTGCGGAGTATAAATTAAAGGAATTAGGAGCAGATAAGAGAAGAGGCTTGACCACTAGCGGAGGAGAACGGGATGAATTATTCAAAGAGGCTGCCCGTCTGGTTATACGCCACCAACAGGGATCTGCTTCCCTGCTGCAGCGCCGACTCAGGATTGGCTATGCCAGAGCAGGACGCCTTATTGATGAACTGGAAGCAGTGGGGATTGTAGGCCCTTTTGACGGGAGTAAGGCCCGGGAAGTTCTGGTGGGTGAAGAATATATGGACAAATTAAATGACCCGGAATTTCCTGAAAATATAATATGAGGGAGGGATGATTATGAAGTTAAAAGTATGGTTTATCACGGTAGGTTCGGTGATGTTTTTTTCTCTGGTGGGCAGAGGTGCTGCTATCTCTCCTCAAGAAATTATAGAGAAAGTGGAGCATACCTTTTATACTCAAAAAACCTTTTATGCGGTTTTTCAAGAAAAATATATCTGGGAATTAACCGGAGAAGAACAGGTGGTAAAGGGGGAACTTTTATTAAAAGGAGAAGATAAATTTCGCATTTCCACTGAAGATCAGATAATTATTTCTGATGGAATGACCTTGAAAACCTATAATAAACTGGAAAATCAGGTCCTTATTGACAATCTGGAAACCACAGACGATGATCTGCTTCCCAGCAGAATTCTATTCAAATACAAACAAAAATATAATTTTCAATTATTAGGGACTGATGATATTCAGGGGAAATCATGTTATGAGATTTTGTTTACTCCCGGAGAAGAGGATCTTTTTTATAAGGAAGTGCGCATCTGGGTGGAAAAAGATAGATGGATTCCCAGAAAAATTGAACAGAAAAGTATTGATGGGAATACTACCATTTATGTACTACTTGAGGTTACATTAGGAGTTTCAATAAAAGAAAATGATTTTATTTTGGAAACTCCCCCGGGTGTGGAAGTAATTGATATGCGTTAGGAGAAAGATAGGGGAAGAATGAGGGGGAAGTTGAGAAAAAATAATAAAAGTATATAACAGGGTGGTTTTTTATTCCCTTGATAATAAAAAGAAAGGGATGATATTATGCAGCAGGATATAAACGAAGAACAAGTATCCATAAAAGATTATATTAGGATACTTTACCGGGGGAGGTGGATCATAGCGGTTTCCTTTATTATTGTTTTGGCAATCACCGTTTATTTTACCTTTACTGCCCAACCTATCTATGAAGCTAAAGCACTGGTAATGATAAGAGAACAAAGTAATGTACAGCAGCAGGTGTTTGAAGTTACCAGTTTCATCAAACAAGAAACCATGATTAACAACCAGAAAGAAATTCTGGAAAGCCGTACCCTGGCTGAAAATGTGATTAAACAACTGCAGGATTCGCCTTTTGCAGATTCACTTTCCTATCTGGGTAATTATAAAGACGGGAATAATTTTTCTCCCAAAAAATGGATACTTTCACTGTTCAAAGGTAAGGATAAATTTAAACAGGGAACTGATTTTAATGGTCTGGTGGATAAATTCAGGAGTACAGGGACCAGTGTTACTCCTCAAAGGGATACAGATATGATAGAATTAAGTGTGCAGGCCCCCACTCCCTATGAAGCTGCCTTTGTGGCCAATGAATGGGTGAAAGCCTTTCAGGAACTTGATATAGAAGAGAGTACGAATGAGGTTACTAAGGTACGGAAATTTTTGGAAAAAAAGCTGGACGAAGTCAAAACCCGGCTCACCACATCGGAAGAGGCCTTAAAAGACTATAAGGAACAAGCTAATATTGTGGAATTGAGTGCGGAGACGGAACAATTGGTGGAAGTAGCCTCGAATTTTAACTCTATGTATGAACAGTCTGCCACTGAACTGGAGGCCACAGTAAACAGACTGGAGCTTTTACGCAGTCAGCTGGATGAAAGTCAAAAAGTTATGCTGCAAGAGGTTTCCAACTTATCAAGTCCGGAAATTACAGAAATGAGAAAGCAGCTGGCAGTTTTAATAGGTGAAAGAGCAGCCTTGGAACAGCAGGCTAAGGATCTGGATGTCTCTTCCGAGTATTCCATGATCGAGCAGAAAGAGATGAGAATAAAGGGAATAAAAGAAAAAATTAAAACCGAGATAGAGCGGATCGTTAAAAGTGGGGGCACAGCTCTTAATCCTATGGCCATTTCTGAATTTCTTTTTTCCAATATTCTTGAGCTGGAAGCGCAAAGGAGATTCCTGGATGCCAAGACCTCCGCCCTGCTGGAAATTGTGGATAAATATGATCGCATGATGAATGGCCTCCCCGAAAAAAGTTTGAAACTGGCCAGATTACAGCGGGAACAGCTGGTGGCAAATAATATATTTGTCATGCTTCGCAACAAGTATGAAGAAAACCGAATTGCCGAAGCCAGCCGCATAGGATCAGTACGGATTGTTGATAACGCCATACAACCCAAGGAACCCATCAAGCCCAAGAAGAAAATGAACCTTATTTTAGGAGTGCTTTTAGGTCTGGGATTGGGTATTGGACTGACCTTTGCCCGGGAATATTTTGATAACAGTTTAAAAACAATTGAAGATCTGGAACATATGGGCTTTCCAGTTTTGGGTTCAATCCCCTTTATTAAAGCAGAGGAGAACGGACATAAGAAAGAAAATATCATCCGGATGCGATCACGCCTTATTACCCATCTTAAACCCAAATCACCGGTCTCAGAATCCTACCGAACCCTGAGAACCAATCTGCAGTTTCTTAATTTGGATAAGCCCGTGAAAACCCTGATATTAACCAGTGCTGGCCCCAGTGAGGGGAAATCCACCACAGTTGCTAATGTGGCCATAACTTTTGCCCAGATGGGTTCTAAGATATTACTGGTTGATACCGATCTACGTAAGCCCATAATTCATCGATTTTTCGGAGTTTCTCGGGATAAGGGATTAACCAATCTCTTAACCAAAAAAATGAAATTTGAAGAAGTGGTTATCAACACCGAGATTAAAGGACTGGATATACTTCCCTCGGGACCATTGCCTCCTAATCCCTCGGAACTGTTATCCTCCCAGGCTATGACCTCTTTTATCGATGAAATGAAAAGGAAATATAATATGATATTTTTTGATACCCCGCCGGTTATAGCCGTTACTGATGCTACGGTGCTATCATCCAAGGTGGACGGGGCAGTATTAATTGTAAAGTCAGGAGAGACTGATAGGGAAGCATTAAAACGGGCTTATACGCAATTAGAAAATGTGAAGGCAAAAGTATTCGGTAGTTTACTGAATGGAGTTCATATGGATGACATGTTTGGCTCATACTATTATTACTATTACCGACAGTATTATGGAGACGGAAAATCCACCAAGAAAGGTAAAAGAAAAAAATCTCTCAAGGAAAGATTATTTAGCCGAGTGTCATGATGATAAAATTATTGATACAGTCTTTACGACCCAAGCAGTGGACAAAGAATGTGCTTCTCTTTGCCGGATTGATTTTTTCTAAGAATTTATTTCATCTGCCCCTTTTTATTAAAGCCCTGGCCGGATTTATTTATTTTTGCGCTCTCAGCGGATCGCTGTATCTTTTAAATGATCTTTTAGATAGGGAACAGGATAAAAAACATCCGGAAAAATCAAAAAGACCATTGGCTTCCGGACGCCTCTCAGTAAAGTTGGTAGTAGTTAGTGTAATTATATTATCAAGCCTTGCCCTCATGGGTTCATTTATGCTGGATAAGAGTTTCGGATTTGTGGCTTTGATTTATTTTCTGTTAATAATCGGATATACCTTATGGTTCAAAAATATTGTGATACTGGATGTCATTGTAATAGCCCTGGGATTTGTTTTACGGGCCATTGCCGGAGCGGAAATTATAAATGTTACCATTTCCTCCTGGCTTTTAATGTGTGCTATATTTCTGGCTCTATTTCTGGGATTGTGCAAAAGAAGACATGAAATTGTTATTATGGGTGCAAAAGCAGCTTCTCATAGGAAAATATTGGGAGAATATAATACTATTTTATTAGACCAGATGGTTTCGGTAGTTACGGCATCTACAGTTATTGCCTATGCTTTTTATACCACTGCTCCGGTCACTATAGAAAAGTTTGGCACCCGAAATCTGATCTTTACTCTCCCTTTTGTTCTCTATGGAATTTTTCGTTATTTATATCTGGTCCATAAAAAAAATCTGGGTGGCAGCCCGGAGTTAATTCTCTTAAAAGATAAATCCATGATAGTAGATTTGTTACTTTATATGATAAGTGTGGGAGTGATAATTTACTGGGGATAATAGTAAGGATAAACAGGAGTAGTTGTGATTGATAAAATTATAGTAATACGAATTGCTGTACTTGCTTTGGCTATTATTTTTAACGCCATGGCCAATATCCTGATCAAAGTAGGGATGAACAAAGTGGGTGAAACAGAGGGGATTTTGGAACTGGCAAAAAAGGCAGTGGTGCAGCCTCAGTTAATTGCCGGTATTGTTTCCTTTATTATGGCATTTGTAAGCTATAGTTATATCTTAACCAAACTGAATTTGAGTATTGCCTATCCCATTATGGTCAGTATGGGGCTGGTGATTGTAGTGACAGTGTCATATTTATTTTTACATGAATCCATAAGTATTGTACAGATTTTCGGATTTGTATTAATTATCACCGGAGTTTGGATGGTGGCAAAATAAATAAGGTCTATGAAAGAAATGGGAAAAAAATGGTATGCTCTCTATACCAGATACAGGCATGAAAAGAGAGTAGAGTCTCAATTGGTGCAAAAGGGTATTGAAACCTATCTGCCTATGAGAAAAATTTTACGAAAGTGGAGTGATCGCAAGAAATGGATTACCGAGCCTCTTTTCAACTGTTATGTTTTTATTTATTCCGATACCCTGGGGAGATTGGAGGCCATACAAAGTCCGGGTGCAGTAAGAATTATTACCTTTGGAGGAAAACCTGCCATAGTCAAAGAAAGAGAGATTGAATATATTAAAAGTATTCTTTCTGAATTTCCAGATGCTGAACCTTGCTTTTCTATTCCGGTTGGCTGCAGAGTAAAAATTTGCCGGGGACAACTGGCAGGTATTGAAGGGATACTGACTGAGTTGAGAAACAAAAACAGGATGATCGTTTTTTTAGATTCGATTAATCAGGGAGTGTATTTTAATGTGGATGTGCATGATGTGTGTAAGATTGGGTAAAATAAACATATTATACATTGCATAGATAATTGAGGCTGTTAAAAAAAGGGGATAATTATTTACCCAAAGTATTACCCAGGATAAGGCTGAGGCATATTGTTGTGGCAGTAAGGTAAAATTTCTAGTTGACAGACACTGATAATATAATGATTTTGGGAACAGCCTTAAGGATATAAACATATAGTAATATATAGTTTAAGTTCAAGGTAAAATGGGACTTACTTACCGGAGGTATAGATAGATCCCAATAAAAAGGTTAACTAATGAATAATAGGGGAGTACTATTAATCTATGAGTAAAAAGAGATATGTTGATGTATTCAGATTATGTGATTTTGCTCTAGAGGCAGGGCGAAAGATAATGGAAATATATGAATCTGGAGATTTTATGACTGAGCGAAAAACAGATGATTCACCCCTAACCCGGGCTGACCGGGCATCGCATACCATAATTGTCAATCAATTAAGAGAAAACTATCCTGATATTCCCGTTCTTTCTGAAGAAGGAGAGGAAATTGACTATGAGACCAGACGAAGCTGGCCCAGTTTTTTTCTGGTTGATCCTCTGGATGGAACCAAAGAGTTTATAAGCAGAAATGGTGAATTCACGGTCAATATTGCTTATTTGGAAAATAATCAGCCTGTATTGGGTGTCATTTATGCTCCTGTACCTGATGTTTTATACTACACTCAGAATCATACCACTTACAAACAGAATAGGGAGGGAAGAAGGCAAATATTAAAGATTAATCAGGAAACAGGGAAGGGATTGATAGCCGTGAGAAGCAGATCTCATACCTCCCGGGAGGAAGAATCATTTTTTTCCGCTCATAAGGTTACCGATACCCTGGTCAAGGGAAGTTCTCTGAAATTTTGTATGGTAGCAGAAGGAAAGGCACATCTCTATTATCGGCATGGTCCAACCATGGAGTGGGATACGGCAGCCGGTCATGCTATAGCTCAAGATGCAGGGGCCGAGGTTAAAGGGCTACAGTATAATAAAAAGAATTTACGTAACAGTTCATTTTATGTTACGGCAGTAAATTTGGAAAAAGAATAATAAATTGTATGATTAAAGAAACCAAGACACGTTCGGTTTTAAAGTCCATAACCTGGAGATTTCTGGCCACACTTACTACTGTTTCTCTGGTATATATTTTTACCGGGAAGATAGATATGGCAGTAGAAATCGGGGGGATAGAAGTGGTGTTGAAAATTATAATATATTTTATACACGAGAGGGTGTGGTATAGAATCCGATTTGGAAAGAAAGAGATCGAACCCTTTGTAGTCTGGTTTACCGGACTGCCGGGATCGGGTAAAACAGTTATTGCCTCCACCCTGGCCAGGAAACTGGAGGAAAAGGGACTAAAAGTTGATCATCTGGATGGCGGCAATGTCAGGCATATTTTTCCGGAAACCGGATTCAGCAAAGAGGAGGTGGATCAACATATTAAAAGGGTGGGGTACTTAGCCAGCAGAATGGAGAAAAAAGGAGTTTTTGTGGTTGCCTCTTTTGTTTCCCCCTATAGGGAGTCCAGAAATTTTGTTAAAGAATTGTGTAATAATTTTATTGAAGTATACCTTTCAGCTCCTTTGGAGATTTGCGAAAAAAGAGAATCCCGGGGATTGTATGCCAAAGCCCGGGCAGGAAAAATTAAAAATTTACCTGGCTTTGATATTACCTACCAGGAACCGGAAGCTCCAGAATTAATCATAGATACAGCAAAAACAACTATTGTAGAAGCAACAGATAAAGTATTAAAAAGATTGAAAAAATATATCTGATAAGGAGGTAGTTAATGGAAAATAATACAGTTTTACCTGCTCACGGAGGAGGAATATTGGTTAACAGGATTATTCCGGAAGTGGAACGAGAGGCAGTTCTTACCAGTTGCGGTAGTAAAGAATACACTATCAGTGATGCGGATTTATCCGTGTTCTATCGTATTGCAGATGGCGCTCTTTCTCCCTTACAGGGACCCATGAATGAAGATGAATTTAATCAGGTGTTAGAGGAGGAAATCATTATTCGAGAGGGTAAAAAATATGCCTGGACCATACCTATATCTTTTCCTATTGCTAAGCAGGAAGCGGAGAATTTCAAAAAAGGGGATGTGATAAAAGTTAAAGATACTAAGGGAAATATAATCGGAATAATGGAAATTTCTGATGTATTTCCTTTTGATAAAAATAAATATAATAGATCAGTATATGGAACTGAGAGAAATGATCATCCCGGAGCTCGAATTTTCGGTGATGATCCCCGGGATTATTTGATAGGAGGTAAAATTTGGGCCTTTCCGCAATCCCTGGATGCTCATTTCGGGCGCTACATGCTGACTCCCTGGGAAACCCGGGCTCTTTTCCAGAGAAGGGGATGGGATAAAATCACTGCTTTTCAGACCAGGAATGCACTGCATAGGGCCCATGAATATGCCCTTCTTTATGCCACGGAAGAACTCACCCGTCAAGGTCATTTTACCGGAGCGGTATTAAATCCACTGGTGGGAGCGACAAAATCCGATGATGTACCTGCAGACGTACGTATGCATACCTATGAAGCACTTCTGGAATCAAGGGAGTTTGGCCAGGGAGACCGGGATGAAGAACTTTGGAATTCCCAGAAGTGGAATTTCGACGATAATCTGATTCTCATCGGCCTGGATATGAAAATGTTTTATGCCGGTCCCAAGGAAGCGGTTATGCATTCCATATACCGACAAAATTACGGATTTACCAATATTGTTATCGGCCGCAAACATGCTGATGCTCCTTATGATGACGGCACCCCCATTTGGGGTGATTTTGATGCCCATGAAAAATTTGATACCCTTAAAGGAGAGCTTTTAATCCAGCCGATTAAAGTTGGCTTTGCTGCTTACTTTGACGAAATAAAACGGGTGGGATTGTTAGAGGAATTCGAACCGAAGGGATATCATACCGTATTCATCTCCGGAAAAGAAGTGAGAAGAAAATTACAGAAAGGGGAGGAGGTGGATGAACGTATAATGCGCAAACCGGTTGCGGATATTTTAAGAGAGTTTTATGCCAATGGCTCCCTGGGAAAGAAGAAAAGCTCAAATGTCACCTGGCATGATACCGGGATTGTCAAACAGGACAGGGAAAAAAGAAATAATCACCAGGGAGTGGTCATCTGGCTGACCGGCCTTTCCGGGTGCGGCAAGTCCACTGTTGCTTCCAAATTGCAGGAAAAGCTTTTTGCCCGGGGAGTTCAGGTCTATATTCTGGACGGGGATAACATACGCCACGGACTCAACGGAGATCTGGGATTTTCTCCGGAAGACAGGGAAGAAAATATACGCCGCATCGGTGAAGTAGCCCATCTTTTTGCTGATGCCGGAATGGTAGCCATAACCTCATTCATCTCTCCCTATATCAAGGACCGGGATCGGGCCCGGAGTTTGAACAAGGAAGGTGAGTTCATAGAGATTTTTGTCAAAGCCCCCCTGGATGTCTGTGAGAAACGGGATCCCAAAGGATTGTATAAAAAAGCCCGTAAGGGTGAGATCAAGGAATTCACGGGCATTTCCGCTCCCTATGAGGAGCCCGAAAATCCGGAGATAGTTATAGAAACGGATAAGCTGGATATCCAGCAGTCTGCGGAAAAGATTATTAGTTATCTTAAGGATAAGGGAATCATACATTAAAGAAAATCCAAAAGATAAAATCCAAAAGACAAAAGATAAAAGATAAAACAGGTTGAGGTTAAAGAAAAAAGGAGAATGGAGAAAAGGAGAGGGGAGAAGGGAATTAAGAATTATGGATTAAGAATTTTGAATTAGGAATTGTGTTTCGACCGCAGTTTAGCTTCCCTTCAGGGCTTTTAAATCAAGCTTTCTCTCCCTGGAGGGAGAGATAAAAGAGAGGGTATTTTAAGGAGAATTAAATAACAAATCATAATATCCAAATATCAAATAATTTCCAAATACCAAATACAAAATTTCAAACAGTCAGTCGGTTACTGTTTTGGTCATGGTGGTTTGCATATGGTGATTTATTTGTTATTTGGGATTTGAATTTTGGAATTTTAAAGTTGAGGTATTAAAAAAATATTATTAGCAACGAACAAATTAAAAAAAATATAAAATAGTACGTTTTGTTAGTTGCTAACCAAATGGCATAAGTGGTTTTTTTAATTAATAATATAAATGAATACTAAAATTTATGAATACAGTTTCTGATATTTTGATAACCAATAAAAAAATTTCACCCTCGGTATTACAAAAATATTGTAAACATTGGTTCGGGGACATGGTTAAAGTGGTTGTAGATATTGAAACCGGCGAAATAGCCTTGGGAGGAGCACTCCATGCGGATGCAGAGTCCCTTTTACTGAAAAAAGGATCCCGACAAAAAAATCTTTGGGGTGTAAATATTTATCCTGGAAATGAAGCCGGCCATCAGATAGAATATACTGCTCTTATTAATATTCGTCCTCATCAGGATAATACTTCCATGCAAATACAGGATGAAACAATTAGAAATAAATTATACAAAATAATAAAAGAACTGATTCCCATTGCAGAATAGCAATAGAAAAAAATCTGATATGAAAGTCTGGTATAAGGATCTGGAAAAACGATATGCTGATTTTCCCCAGCATATCCAGATTCTCAATGTGGTCAGTGACCTGGAAAAAGCCAGAAGTTTCTGGGACAGAGAAAGAGTCTGTGCCCTAGATCATCTGTACCGGGCTATAATTCTTATTGATTTTATAGTTGACGATCCCCGCTGGAAAGGAAAATTAAAAGAGGTGCTGCGATTGCGGGAGGTTATGGGTTCATTAATTGTGGGCAGCCAGCCTTTGGCTACCTTGGAAAATACCATCAGAGCCACTCTGCTTTTAAATAGGCGGGCTTACTCAACCTTATATCCATCCCGGATACAAAAATAGGCTGTTTTTATTTCCCAAGCATGGAATATTCATTTTATTATACAGGTTTTTTGCTGGTAGCAATGACAGTGTTTCTGGTCAAGGAATGGATCGAAGCAGATATTATTATTTTTTCTACCCTGATTCTTATGATTATGGGAGGAGTGATTTCTCTGAAAGAGGCATTTGCCGGATTTTCCAATCAGGGAATGCTTACGGTTGGTTTTTTATTTATTGTGGCCGGAGGGCTGCAGAAGACCGGCATACTGCATGATATGGGAAAGCTGCTCTTGGGTTCTAAAGCCGGTAAACCTCAAGGCAAATTACTGCGGCTTCTTTTTCCGGTTGCTTCAATTTCTGCTTTTTTTAACAATACTCCCATTGTTGCCATGCTGGTTCCGGTAGTACGCTCCTGGGCCGTGAAACATGAATATTCTGTTTCCAAATTTCTTATCCCCCTTTCCTATGCTGCTATTCTGGGTGGAATGTGTACCCTTATAGGAACCAGTACCAATCTGGTTGTACACGGTTTAATGCTGCAGAATGGTTTTGAGGGCATGTCTTTTTTTGAAATAAGCAAAATCGGAGTACCGGTTGGTATAATTGGCTTACTGGTGCTTGTTTTTTTGGGATATCATTTACTGCCTGAACGCAAAGAACCGACTGTCAAGCTGGGGGAAAGTACCAGAGAATTTGTTATAACCATGAAGGTGGGGAAAAATTATCCTCACATGGGGAAAAGTATTGAAGAAGCCGGATTGCGACATTTGAAGGGATTATTTGTTTTCCAGATACAGAGGGGTGGGGAAGTAATCACTCCCGTGACTCCCAATACTGATATTCAGGAGAACGATCGTCTTTTTTTTACCGGCCTTCCCGATACCATTCTGGAACTGCAGAGAACGCCGGGATTAACCTTATTGAAAGATGCTTCTCTGGATTTAAAAAATTATGATTCTGATAAAATCTGGAGTTTTGAGGTAGTGATATCACCCAATTCTCCTCTTATCGGCAAAAATGTACGGGAAAGTAATTTCCGAAGCAGGTACAATGCGGTTATTGTTGCCATCCACCGGAGTGGTGAGCGCATTAAGAGCAAAGTAGGGGATGTGGTCTTACATTCGGGAGATACCCTGCTTTTACTGGCCCATAAGAATTTTTTGGATACCTGGTATCATTCCGAAGATTTTTTTCTGGTTTCCCGATCTCAGGAAGTTCATTCCAAGCCCCAGTGGAAATCTGTTCTGTCCTTGATAGTTCTGGGGGCCATGATCATCAGCATGGCCTTTAATCTATTCCCCATTCTCATTTCCGTCTGTCTCACTGCCATAATTTTACTGGTTACCGGGTGTATTACCCCCCAGGATGCCCGGGATAGTGTGGACTGGAAGGTACTGTTGATTATAGCTTCTTCCTTTGGTATAGCTCAGGGATTAAATAATTCGGGACTAGCCGGGTTTTTAGCTAAAAAACTCATCCTGGGTCTGAGTGGTCTGGGGATTTTCGGACTTCTGATGGGGGTATATTTTATGACCAGTCTGTATACTGAAATTATTACCAATAATGCGGCGGCAGCCCTCCTTTTCCCTATTGCTCTTTCCGTATCCCAACAGGCCCAGATCAATCCCAGACCGTTTTTTTTGGCGGTTGCCATGGCTGCCTCGGCAAGTTTTGCTACCCCCATTGGATATCAGACAAATTTAATGGTATATGGACCTGGTGGCTACCGGTTTAAGGATTTCATGAGAATCGGTATTCCCATGAATATATTTATCGGCTTTTTTGCCATAGGTATTATATATATATGGTTTTTTGTATAATCAATTAAAGTCTTTTTACTATTTATCAATATAATTTTCAAGATTAGGGAAGAATAGAAGTGAAGAGAGTTTTTCTGGTTGCCGGAGCCCGGCCCAATTTCATGAAAGTTGCTCCGGTTTGGGAAAGAATGATACAATATCCGGACAGGTTCGATCCTTTTCTTGTACATACAGGTCAGCATTATGATGATACCATGTCCCGGGTTTTTTTCCGGGATCTGGGACTGCCTGAACCGGATGTGTATCTGGGAGTGGGATCAGCCTCCCAGGCGGTGCAGACAGCCAACATCATGATCAGCTTTGAAAAAGTGATAAAAGAAAAAAGACCGGATCTTATTGTGGTGGTGGGAGATGTGAATTCAACTTTAGCCTGTGCCCTGGTAGGAGTAAAACTGCACCTTCCTATTGCTCATATTGAAGCAGGCCTGAGAAGTTATGACCGGCAAATGCCGGAAGAAGTAAATCGGGTACTTACTGACCAGATTTCTGATTTCCTGTTTATCACCTGTAAGGAGGCAGAGGAAAATCTTTTACGGGAAGGTATTGCCAAAGATAAAATACATTTTGTGGGCAATATCATGATTGAATCACTCCTTAAAAGGCAGAATCAGGTACAGGATTCGGATATTCTGGACCGCTTATCACTTACTCCCCAAAAGTATGTACTATTAACACTTCATCGTCCTTCCAATGTTGATGGTAAGGAACAATTAACCGGAATCCTGAAAGCTATGCAGGAGATTCAGAAAAAAATACCTGTAATTTTTCCTGCTCATCCCCGTACTTTAAAGAGAATTAAGGAATTTCAACTTGGGAACCATATATCCTCAGATCACCGGCTTAGGGTAATGGATCCGCTGCCCTATATAGATTTCTTGCGGCTGCAGAAAGATGCGGCCCTGGTGTTGACCGATTCAGGCGGTATTCAGGAAGAGACCACTTTTTTTAAGGTATCCTGCCTTACTCTGCGAAACACTACGGAAAGGCCGATTACCATTATGCAGGGGACTAATGAACTCATAGGCACCAATCCTGAAATCATAGTGAAAAAGAGTTTTGCTGTCATATCTGGGAATAAGAAAAAGGGAAAGGTTCCCAAGTTCTGGGATGATCAGGTGTCCCGGAGGATAGTGGAGGTGCTTTTGGAAGATAAAATCTAAAAGAAAAAATAAAAAAGATAAAACAGGTTAAGGTTGAGGAAAAAAGGAGAATGGAGAAAAGGAGAAGGGAGAAGGGAATTAAGAATTATGGATTAAGAATTGTGTTTCGACCGCAGTTTAGCTTCCCTTCAGGGCTTTTAAATCAAGCTTTCTCTCCCTGGAGGGAGAGATAAAAGAGAGGGTGTTTTAAGAAGGATTAAATAACAAATTACAATTTCCAAATATCAAATAAATTTCAAAAGTCAAATTCAAAATTTCAAACAGTCAGTTGGTTACTATTTTGGTCATTGTGGATTGAAGAGTGTGATTTATTTGTTATTTGGGATTTGGGTCTTGTAATTTAGGAATGTAACTACTAGTAACACATATACAATCAAATTTTCAATTTTTGGATATAGGAAAATTTATACTTGCATATGATAAAAATTATGGTTATTCTAATAAACTTTATTGATGCTGGGGAAAATAATTTACAAGAACAACGATCTATAAAATAGAACATTATGAGTAAAAAGAAAAGAACAATTTTTGTGGGAATTGACGGAGCCTCCTACAGTCTGCTCCGGGAACTGGCACAAACGGGAGTAATGCCCCATCTCAATACCCTGATAGAGGAAGGAGTATTGTCCCGGATGCTGGCCCCGCTGCCGGATAATTCAGCGGTTTCCTGGTCCTCCATTATGACCGGTAAGAATCCGGGCGAGCATGGAATATTTGGTTTTACAGATCTTATCCCTAACACCTATACCCTGCGCTTTCCCAATTTCCTCAGTATGCAATCCAGTACTTTCTGGCAGGTAGAAAGTGAGAAGAAATATGTGATCATTAATCTTCCCTTTACCTATCCGGTACAGAAAATAAACGGATATATGGTTTCCGGTTTTGTCTCTCCCACTCTGGAGAAGGCGGCATATCCGGACGATTTTCTGCATTATTTAAAAAATATTGATTATCAGATTGATCCGGATACTAAAAAGATCAGTCAGTCAAAGGAATTGTTTCTCAGAAGTTTATTTGAAGTACTCAAGAAGCGGGAGCAGGTATACCGCACCTGCTGGGAGCGGGAAAATTGGGATGTGTTTATGATTGTGTTTACCGGAACCGACAGACTGGGTCATTATTTTCAGCATGACTGGGAAGAGAAGAAATCTCCCTTTTATGAATCCTTCCTGGAATACTATACCAGGATCGATGAACAGATAGGCTGGATTGCGGATCATAAAAGAGAAAATGATATTTTAATGATGATGTCGGATCACGGCATGGAGAGCATACAATCAGAAGTGTATTTGAATACTTATCTGGAAAAGCAGGGATTTTTGGAAATAACCAAAAGTGAAAGAATAAACTATAATAATATTACTTCCCGAACCAAAGCTTTTGTTCTGGAGCCTTCCCGCATCTATCTGAATTATTCCTCCCGCTACCCCCGGGGTTCGGTAAAACCAGATGACCGGGAAGCGATTATCAAGGACCTTACCAGTCTTTTTAAGGAATTTTTTTATCAGGACAAGGCTGAGAAAATCGTTGACCGGGTGGTCAGAAAGGAAGAAATTTATACCGGCGATCAGATGGATAATGCTCCTGATCTTATACTTGTCCCGGGTAAAGGATTCAGTTTACGGGGTACTCTGGGGAACAATCAGGTCTTCGGTCTTTCCTCTACCATAAAGGGAATGCACCGGGGAGATGACGCTTTTCTCTATGTGCACAGCACCAATGCCGGTTTCCTCCTGCCTGAAGTTCCCCGCGCCGAGGATGTTTTGACCATCGCAACCAAATGTAAGGAGAGTTGATGTATGAAACCTCATAATGCAGATAAGACCTGCTGGAACTGTCCGGCAGCAGTGTTTAAAGGAAATGTTGATTTTCGCGCCTGCGGGCAGTCCCAGGAGGAAATAAAAGCCAAACTGGGAGAAGAAGGCCAGATTATGATTGAATGCTCCCGCAGACCTGAACTCGGTCATTTCGAACCCACTATTACTTTTGAACAGTGTACGGAATGGCAGAAGGGAGAGTATGGATATCAATTGAAAGATATGCGGGTAATGATATTAGGCATGGACGGTTATCTGGGATGGGCCCTGGCCTTGAAACTGGCCAAACTTGGCTTCCGGGTGAGCGGCATGGATAATTATACCAGACGGGATGCGGTAATGGAAAAAGGTGCTCATACCATTGTTCCCATTGAAAAGATGACCAAACGCCTGCATGCTGCCAGAGAGGTGCTGGGAGTAAACCTCAATTTCCGGAGAATGGATATCAGGGAAAGAGACAAGCTGCAGGAATTTCTGGAAGAAGAAAAGCCGGAAGCAATTGTACACTATGCTGAAATCCCCTCTGCTCCCTATTCCATGGTTGATGCTGACCATGCCCTGGCGGTGCAGGATAACAACACTCTGGGCACTCTGGGACTGCTCTGGCTTATCAAGGATATTGTTCCTGAAACCAGCCTGATTAAATTGGGAACCATGGGTGAATACGGCGCTCCCCTTACCGGCAGGCCCTTGTTTGAGGGAATGTTTCCTTCCGATGCCATTTTAAAGTGGCGGGGAAAAGAGTGGAGTCTGGGGGGTGAAATTACTCCCCGGGATCCGGTCAGTTTTTATCATGTAAGCAAGGTACAGGACACCTTTAATGTATACGAAGCCTGTAAATACTGGTGGCTGCGCTCCTATGACATTCAGCAGGGAGTTATTTACGGTGTCCATACCGATGAAACCGCAACCGATCCCCGACTGCGAACCAGGTTCGATATTGACGAGTGGTTCGGTACGGTGGTAAACCGTTTTGTGGCTCAGGCCCTTATGGGAATCCCCCTGACCATTTACGGGGCAGGTGAGCAAATCAAGGGATTCATTGCCCTGGAAGATGCCATGGAATGCATGGTACGGCTGATTATCTCTCCTCCCGAACCGGGTCAGTATGATGTGGTCAATCAAGTATCAGGCCTGTATAAATTAAACGATGCAGCAGAAACCATTGCCAAAGTTGCCCAGGAGAAATATAAACTGAAGGCAGAGATTCAGAGAGTATCCAATCCCCGGGTGGAAACGGAAATACACCCCTTTGAAACTGTTTCCCGGAAATTGCCCCAGGAATTCAAATTTACTCAAAAAATATCCCTGGAAAAAGAAATCGACCGTATATTTCAACTGCTAACCCAACCTGAAATCAAAAAACGCATTGCGGAAAAAGCCCATACCATTCTTCCCAAGACCCACTGGACCGGGGAGAAGAAGGAGGCGGATGTTATAGAGAAATATAAACCGGGTACTAAAACCTACGGAGAGTATCAGGGAATTCTCGATACGGAATAAAAGAGTAAAGGACAACTAATGGTAAAAGATATTACAACCAAGGCATTTAAGAAGGAAGTGATCCAGTCTCCTCTTCCGGTGCTGGTGGAATGCTGGGCCTCCTGGTGCCTGCCCTGCAAGCAGATCGATCCCGCCTTAAATCATTTAGCGGAAAAGTATAACAACCGATGTAAAATCCTAAAAATAAATATCGACCGCAATCCGGTCATTTCCCGGGATTACCAGGTGCAGGGATTACCCAGTTTTATGCTGTTTGCCGGGGGAAAAGAAATTGAGCGCAAAACCGGTTCCCAGACCAATGAACAGCTGGAAGAGCTTATTGAAAAGGTACTGCCTTCTGCTTCTCCGGATGAAAATTCCGGCAGCACCGGGGAGGAAGAGGATATCATTAAGGACCGGCTTAAGGATCTGGGGTATCTGTAGGGTGACTAATAATGTTCAGAGCATTAAAGGATAGTTATTAGGTAAGGGTGTATGGGAGTGACGGAGTATGGGAGAAATAACAATAAACAAATTCCAAATCACAAATAAATTTCAAAGATCAAATTACAAATACCAAACAAGAATAATCTTTCCTTATCGGTTTGGCTATCGGGCAGAAGTCAAATTAAGGGAACATAGAGAAGGGAAAAAAGGAGAATGGAAGGATACTGGTATAGAGTGTAAAGTATATTGACAATGGTGGTGTGGGTAAGGGCAAATTCAGTCTAATATTGGAAAGGTGAGAAATAGAACCACGAAGGTCACGAAGACCACAAAGAAAAATGGTTGAAGTTTTTCATTCAAGGCGAGAAAAAATTTATAAATTAAGTCCTCCCTTGAGGGAGGATTTAGGTGGGTGTATTGATATAAACATAAAACATACTAAGTACATAAAGAAAAGAATATAATAATAGATTAAAATATAAATAAGAATCTTCGTAAACTTCGTGCTCTTCGTGGTAGAAATATTTATTATACTTGATTTCACGCAATTAATTGAAAGTGATAAAACCACGAAGCACACGAAGAGAAATGATAAGGTAAAGGAAGGGTGGAATGATGGAAGGTTGGGGAAGAAATTTTGCACTATTCCATTATTCCAATATTCCATTTTAAGAGATAGAGTAATTTTTCCATTAATCATAATTATTACCTAACAATGACCAAAAAACAAAACCTGCCTAAACGCTGGCTTATAACCGGGGGATGCGGATTTATCGGCACTAATCTGGTGCATTATCTGGGGCAACATCATGACTGTAAAATCCGGGTGATGGATAATGTAAGCGTGGGCACCAGAGAGGATCTGGTCCGGGTGTGTGATTTTACCGAAACCGACCGGGCTTTGCCCGGCAAAGATACGGTTGAACTCTGGATTGGTGATGTCCGGGATGAGGAATTTGCCCGCAGGTCAGCAGAAAACATGGACTGCATCGTACACCTGGCTGCCAGCACCGGGGTCATTCCTTCAATTCAGGATCCCCTCCGGGATTGCCGTACCAATGTTCTGGGAACGGTTAATTTTCTGGAAGCGGCCCGGTTAGAGAAAGTTCCCATCTTCATTTTCGCTTCCTCAGGGGCACCTTTGGGGGAACAGGAACCGCCTTTGCATGAGGAGAAAGTGCCCAGGCCCTTGTCTCCCTACGGTGCCAGCAAACTGGCCGGGGAAGGGTACTGTTCCGCCTATCACGGATCCTTTGGACTGCAGACCCTGGCCCTGCGTTTCGGCAATGTGTACGGCCCCCGGTCAGAACATAAGAACTCTGTGGTGGCAAAATTCATAAAACAGGCCATCCAGGGGGAAACGCTTACTGTTTACGGGGATGGCAAACAGACCCGGGATTTTATTTTCATTGATGACCTGGTGGAGGCCATAGTAAAGGCTTCAGCCGTTGAGGTTGGGGGTGAGATTATACAGATTGCCACCAATAAGGAACATACGGTGGGGGAAATCCTGGGTTATATAAAAGAGATCTTTCAGGAGGAGTACAAAATTACTGTTTCCAGCACACAGGCGCCGGCCCGCCAGGGAGAGGTACAAAGAAATTTTTCCGATATTTCCAAG
>CAZKMO010000001.1:0-89133 GCA_964554015.1 uncultured bacterium | reverse complement strand
GGAATGCCTTTCTGAATGAGATAGTAACTGAGCAGAAAAATCTGAACCCGGCTGGTATTTTAAGCCAGCTGAATCAGGAAGTACGCACTGCCTTAAAGCAGGGGCAAGAGCAGAATAAAACCCAGGATGGGATGGATGTATGTCTCTGTGTGTTAGAGAAAAATGGCGGGAGTTATAAGTTGGAATTTGCCGGAGCCGAGCGTCCTTTGTATATGATAAAAAGGGGGGATATAACATTAACTGAGATAAAAGGAGAACGCCGCTCGATCGGGGGCAGGCAGCGGGAAAAGAAACGAATTTTTAAAGGACACGAACTGGAGATTCAGAAGGGAGATCAGTTTTATTTAACCACAGACGGTTTTGTAGATCAGCAGAATGTTAAAAACAGGCGATATGGATCAGGTCGGTTAAAAAATTTTTTAAAGTCAATATCCGATTTGAGTATGCAGGAGCAGCAACAAGCCATGATTAAGGAATTGGCTAGGTATCAGGGTACAGAGGAACAGCGGGATGATATTACCATGATAGGGGTAAGGATATAAAGAGAAAAAAGATAAAAGAAAAAAAGAGTGGCCTAAGTACAGGGGAGTAAAGATAAAAAAAATTGATGATGAATTATATAATTAATTTTTTTGTAGATGTATTGATTATTCCAGAATAAAATTATAGGGATCTTGTGGTTTTCCATTATGAAAAACTCCGTAATGGAGGTGGGGGGAAGTTGATTTTCCGCTGTTACCAGTCAGACCGATTATATCCCAACGTTTAACATTTTGTCCTTTTTTAACTGAAATTTTTGATAAGTGAGCATAGAGAGTTTTATACCCAAATCCATGATCAATTAAGATGAATTTTCCATACCCTTTATTTTCTATAAAATCTTCTCTTATTGCTATCACTTTTCCATCCCCGGTTGCAATTACATTTGTCCCGATTCCTGTACAAATATCTATTCCAGGGTGATCAACGATTTTATTGGTAAAAGGATCTTTTCTTTTTCCAAAAGTGGATGATACCCACCCTTTTCTAGTAGGTCTAATAGAGGGATAGTGTGAAATTTTATTCATTTTGGAGGAAATATTACTGTTTAAATGGGATATACTTTTACTCAACCAATCAACTTCTTTCTCAATCTTAGACAACTCGATTTCTGTTTTGGTAATTACCGGATGATTAAAATTACTAAAAGATGGTGTGATTTCTTGCCCTCCTACACCATATTGGATATTTGATGAGGTATTGGCAAATAGTGAGTTTATTTTTTGGTTCTCATTTTTTAATTGCTTTAAATGTACTAAAATGGTATCTGATCTTGCCTGTATGGTATTGAATTTTTTTTGCAATACATTATTTTCTTTTTTTAACTGATAAATTTTTAGTGTATCTTTTCCTCTGATTAGCAGATGTGCTAAAGGTAATGAGATTGCTATAAATAGAATTAAAAGACAAAAAAATAAAAATAATCCTTTTAATTTAGAAATATAGGCACTGTAAGCTTTTTCAGTTTTTGTTTCTACAATGCTTATAAGATACTGTTTCTTAGGCATTTTTACCTTTATTTTTATAATTATTTATAATTACTAATAGCAAATATAGTGCCAAAATCAATATTTATCAATATTTATCTGGGATTGTTTTTTCAAATAATTTTGGTATTTATTTCCTCTAAATATGGAAATGTTTACCTTAATTACCCTATATTTATTTAACAAATAATAATATAAAATAAGGTGCCATATTGAAAAATAAATACTTAGCAGTAATTTATGAAAAATTTTTTTAAGTTAGATAATGGCATATGGTTTGCTTATAGATGAGTTGAACAAGCATAAAAGGAATAATTATGATTAATGATTTAAAGAGAAAAGATGAAAATAAGATTAATATGGAACAATTAGTTGCTGAATTCATCAAGATTGTAGAAGAAGAAATAAATGCTTATACAATACTTTTAGAAGCATTGATTAAGCAGCAATCGTTAATTTTAAAGGGAGATTCTGAGTTGATAGTAAGAACAAATGCTGCAGTCAAAGAAATTATGGAAAAAACAAAAGAATTAGGACAAAAGAGAAGGGGAAATTTACAAAATTTCTTCCAAGATTTAAAACAGAATGAGAATGTACAATTTAATGATATTATTCCTTATATTGAAAAAAAATATGCAAAAAGATTAAAAGAGTTTAGAAATGTCCTCGGGATTTTATCCCATAAAGTTCGGACAACAGATGATAAGAATCAATATTTACTGAAAAACTCTCAAGAATTTATTGATAAATGTTTGTGTATGTTTGCTTCGGAACCTGAAACGAAAGAAGTATTTTAGATTGGAATTGATGTCAAAAATGATTATATTTTAACATTAAAGATAGGAGTTAATACCTGATATAAACAGTTTTTATTATAATCCTCAAGAATCATTTCTTTAACAGTATCTTTATAATTATTTGAGTTTTTATTTTATATTAAGGACATCAAGAAAGGAAAAAGTCTTGTTCTCAGAAATTCGAAGGATTATGGTAGTAATCAAGTAAACTATATCCGTATTTGATTGTAACAAATGAAAGGTTTCCAGGGAACAAATTGATAATTTCTCAGTTTCAAAAAAGATAAAACTGGGAGCAAAAGTTTTTAAGGAGTAGCTGGATTGAGTAGTTTTTATAAGAATTATAATTTTATTTTAGATATTAGATTAAGATAATCAAATAAAATTATGGGGAATATTTTAAAGGATACAATAATGTTAAAAAAAGAGAAACAAAAAAAAAGACAACAAGAAAAGGATGTTTATTATCTAGATACTCAAGTTGGTAAAATTGAATATACGGATGATAGCATTTATACTTTTCAGGAAGGTCTTTATGGCTATAAAGAGTTTAAAGATTATATAATCTGGAGTGGAGAAAAATATCGCCCTTTTAAACTTCTAATTTCAATAGATGATCCAAATTTATTTTTTCCACTTATTAATCCAAAAATTTTAATACCGGATTATAAACCTAATATTAAGGATGTCAAGGATTGGGAATACATTTATACTATTGTTACCATCGGAAATTCTCAGGATGATGTTACGGTTAATATGCGTGCTCCTGTACTCTTATCTAGAACGGATAAGTGGGGAAGACAGATAATTTTAACTGATTCGAATTATTTAATTCGTCATAAAATTGTTAATTCAATTAAATAAAATGGAGTGAACGGTGCTTGTATTAGCAAGAAAAGTTGGAGAAAGTATTCTTTTAGGAGAGAATATAAAACTCACTATTCTCTCTGTTCAGGGAAGAGGAGTTAAGGTTGGTATTAAAGCTCCCAGAGAAATAACTGTGTATAGAGAAGAAATTTATCAAAGAATAGTTGAAGAAAACAAAAGAGCTGCTTCTAATATCAATATTGATAATATCCGACAGATTTTCCATTCAGGTGGAATTCAGGATGAGTAAGATTTCACAGTAAATAAGCATACATAATTTTTATTAATAATTATAATAGCTGTGTATGAAATTACTTGTTATATTTTACGTTTTTAAAAAATTTTAAATTTCAATACTGATTTTTATCTATATATAAATTTCGAAATTATTTAATCATTCCATTTAAATTTTATTAATTGATTCTAAGATTTGAAAGAAATCCCACCACAGAGATAAATGTGAAATTTTATCATCATTTATCTTCCTTTCTAATCACATTTTTCATAACAATTATATATTGATCAAAGAAAGTAATTATTACCTGAAGATAGTTAAAAAATAATCGGTTTATATTTAATTTATTTTATGAAGAAATTAACAATTTCAGGATAATAAATTTTTAAAGTCAAGGATTGTTTTTCAAGTACTTAAGTAACTAAGAATAATGTTAATATTTAATGATTTTCACTGATATGGCATGTTGATTGCTTTTAACGACAGTAGTGATGTTAGTATATATTAATGCAGGGGGTATTAATGAAACGGATTTTAATTGTAGATGACGAGAGAATTGTCCTGGAAGTTTTGGAAAAAATGATTTCCCAGTTAGGATACCATACAACAGTATCTGAAACTGGCACGGATGCTTTACAGAAATTTAAAAGAAAAACATTCGATCTGGTGATGGTAGATTTGCTTTTACCCGGTATATCTGGTTGGGATTTAATACAGAAACTACGCAAATATAAACCAGAACAAAAAATAGTTCTGGTTACTGGAATGGGTAGTGATTACATATTCAATGAACATAAGTTTAATGAGAATAATGTAGAAGATGTGCTTCTTAAGCCTTTTACCTTTAATAAATTAAGATCCGTTTTGGAGAGTTTAAATTAATAATATCTATTGTATAGGTTCTTGGGGTGAGACGTTTTCTTTTAATTATATTTTTATTTTTGTTTACTTTATTCGATTTCCTGCTGGACGTCGGAGCTGAGGATATATGTTCACATTCAATTCGGATAAAAATAATTAGCAGGAATGAATTTTTTATAAAAGAAAATCAAAGTTTGTCTCAATCAAAAGATGTAAGGGGAAAGAATATATCCAATGATATTACCTTAAAATGGCATCTATCCGATAGAAGTAAAAAAATTACAGTCACAACGGATACAATATATAAAGGATGCAGTATAGGATTAACAAAAAAAGGTCAGGATAGTGAAATGAAACTTATAACTATGGTCCCCAAAATTAAAAATGTTTTAATTTGGAATGCGAATGATTCTGGAGAGTGCAGAATAAATTATAATATATCTTCTGAAATGGTAAACACAAAAAATAAAAAAATAAATATAATCTATACCCTAACCGATGAGTTTTAAGTATCAATTTATTATAAAAGGTCAACTTAAAAAAAATAAATAAAGGGTAAGACAATGAAATCAAATAATAATGTAATGCCTTTTCCGGAAAAATCATTAAAAATTTTATTAGCAGAAGATAATTCCATAAATAAAATAGTAATAGAGACCATATTAAAGAAAAAAGGATTTAGGGTAACCTCGGTTGAAAATGGAAAAGAAGTATTGAGTGGCTTGGAACGTGAATATTTTGATCTAATTTTAATGGATGCTAAAATGCCGCTTATGGATGGTTTGGAAACCACCCAAGAGATTAGAAAACAAGAAAAAACTACCGGAGAACATATTCCCATAATTGCTTTAACTGCTTCAGCTATGAAAGAGGATATGGATAAATGTATAGAAGCAGGAATGGATGCTTTTATTTCAAAGCCAATTGAAGTTGAAGAACTTTGGCAGACCATAAGTAAAGTAGTACGTGAAAGTAGCAGTTGGACGAATGATGATTTTTGTATTAATCTATCTAAGGCAATGGAAACGGTAGAAGGTGACAAGGAACTTTTTCAGGAGTTAATTGAGGATTTTCTTACCTTATTTCCCAAACAACTTTCAGGAATAGGAGAAATGATCCAAAAGAAGGATTCCCGTCAGCTTCAGAAGAGAGCTCATAGTTTTAAAGGTGCTGTAGCTAGTTTTGGAGCAGAGCGAGCTTATGAACTTGTAGTTGAGCTTGAGAATCTGGGAAAAGAATCGCGAATGGATGCTGCCTTAGAAGTATTTAAAAGATTAAAAGAAGAGATGATTCATGTAAAAGATTATTTTGCGGAAAATAAGTGGGAAGAACATGTACTGTAATTTATTTTCTTTAAAGAAAATTCAAATTTTAGCAGTATGGATTGCAGTTCTATTGAACATAATTTTAATGGTATCTGAAAATTGTAAGGCAAATGATGTGGATTATGAGAGAATTATGGTTGTTTATAATGAGTCGGGTAATGGATATTCAGATTTAGCAATAAATATCACTCCACCTTTCTGGCAAACTCATTGGTTTATAGGATTAATGTTTTTATTAATAGTGGGAGTTGCTTATGGAATATATCTTTATCGAATAAAATATTTTGATGAAAAGACATCGGATTTGTATAATGGAATTGAAGAAAAAGCAGCGGATCTGGAAGCCTTAAATAAAATTCTTAAAAAAGAAATTGAACAAAGAAAACGAACCGAAGAGGAATTAAGGAAACAAGCTAAAGATCTGCAATTGGCCCATGAAAAAGAAGAGCAAAATACCTCAAGGTTATTTCATATGATTGACGAGTTAGATATTGCCAAACGTAAAGCCGAGGCTGCAACCCGCGCCAAGAGTGAATTTCTGGCCAACATGAGTCATGAAATACGTACTCCTATGAATGGTATTATTGGAATGACGGAACTTGCTTTGGAGGCTGAATCCGATGAGGATAGAAAAGATTATCTGGAAGGAGTAAAAGTTTCCGCAGATTTATTAATGGTTATTATTAACGATATTTTAGACTATTCCAAAATTGAAGCCGGAAAACTGGAAATGGAATCACTACCATTTATGTTAAGAGATACAATCGGGGAGATAGTGCAAACATTTTCCGCTAAAGCCTCGGAGAAAGGACTGGAATTGATTGTTCATGTACTCCCCGGGGTTCCGGATAGATTAATCGGTGATCCTCACCGGTTAGGTCAAATAGTGATCAATCTTATAAATAATGCAATTAAATTTACCAACCAGGGAGAAATTATACTGAGGATCGATTCTGAAGAGAATGAACAGGATTACACAAAACTCCATTTTATGGTTCAGGATACCGGTATAGGGGTATCACCAGATAAGCAGAAGTTTATTTTTGAGGTATTTGAACAAGCCGATGGCTCTACCACTCGTAAATATGGTGGTTCAGGATTGGGACTGGCTATATCATCCAAACTGGTTGACTTAATGGATGGTGATATATGGGTGGAAAGTCCAGTAAAAAATAGTAGCATTTCGAGTGACGGACCGGGAAGTATATTTCATTTTACAGCTCAATTTAAAAAACAGTTAGGTAAAAAATCAACATCATCCGAGGATTTTAAAATACTTAAAAATAAGAAGGTTCTTATTATAGATGATAATAAAACAAATAGAATTGTATTAAAAGAGATGGTAACCAGCTTAGGGATGCTTCCGACCCTGAAAGATAATTGTATACTTGGATTAAAAACATTAACTCAAAACGATAAGAAGGGGGAAAAATATTCAATTGTACTATGTGATTTGAACATTGCAGAAATGAATGGTTTAGAATTTACAGAAGAATTGCGTAAGGATAAGAGGTTTGCCAAACTTCCGGTAATCATATTAACTTCTGCAGATAGACCGGAAAGAAATAAAAAGAAGAAAGATTTGGGGGTCTCTAGTTTTCTTATAAAGCCGGTCAAAAAATCTAATTTAATAAAGGCAATGATCTATGAACTTAACAGTAAACAAAAAGTTGAAATTATCGGTTATAAGCAATCACAAAAGAAAAGATTATCATATAGGGAAAATAATCTTCCTGAGAATTTGAAAATACTGCTGGCTGAGGATAATCCTATTAACAGCAGAGTTGTTCATACTCTATTAAGTAAAAAGGGATGGGAAGTAAGCCAGGTAGGAAATGGTAAAGAGGCACTGGAGAAAGTTAAGCAGAATGCATATGACTTAATTTTTATGGATGTACAGATGCCGCAAATGGATGGTTTTGAATCCACAAAATTAATCAGAAAATATGAGAAAGAAAAAGGTGGCCATATTCCCATCATAGCCTTGACCGCCCATGCCCTGGCCAAGGATCGGGGAAAATGCATCTCTGCGGGTATGGATGAATATATTTCCAAACCTGTTAAATCCGAGGATGTTTATAAGATAATAAATAAAGTAATCAATGGTTCAGAATTTCAAAGTGAGAAAGCAAATCCAGAAATTAAACATTCTACTAATGCAAAGGTAGTAAAGATAAATATAACGGATTTACTCAAACGTTTGGATGGAGACAGAGATTTGTTAGAAGAAATGGTCGAATCTTTTTTAGATGAATATCCCCGACAGGTAACCGAATTAGAGAAATTAATTCAGGCAGGTGAGGTTGAAAAACTGAAGGAAAGAGCTCATAGTTTCAAAGGTGCAATCAGTAATTTTGGCGTTCAAAAAGCATACGATCTTGCTTTTGAGTTAGAAAAAATAGATTCTGATTTTGACCAGGAGAAAAGTCTTCATGTTTTGCAGGAATTGGAAAAACAGTTACAGCTGATAAAGGATTTTTTCTGCACGGAAGGGAAGGAATATGTAAATGTCTGAAAATAAAACAAAAATATTAATTGCTGAAGATGATCCTATTTCAAGAAAAATATTACGGAGAGTTTTAGAGAAGCGGGGATTTTTGGTAACTGATGCAGTTAACGGATTGGAGGCATGGGAGATACTTAAGAAAAAAAATGCACCTCAGTTGATTATTTTAGACTGGATGATGCCGGAGATGGATGGAGTTGAAGTGTGTAAGAAAGTCCGTAATAAAAATGATAATAAATATACTTATATTATTTTTCTAACCGCTAAGGGGCAAAAAGAAGATCTCTCAAAAGGCATGTCTGCCGGTGCCGATGATTATATCAGTAAACCCTTCGATACACAGGAATTAATGGCACGTATCGAGGTGGGACAAAGAATTTTAGGGTTGGAGAATCAGCTTAATTCCCATATTGAACGTCTCAAAGAATTAGATAATTTGAAAGATGAATTTATTTCAACCGTTACCCATGAACTGAGAACACCGATCGCTGTTATGCGAGGCGGTATATCTCTATGCCTGGATGGAGTTATCGGAGAATTGAATGAAAAGCAGCAGGATATACTCAGTGATTCACTGGAAAACATTGACCGGCTGAATCGGTTAGTAACTGATCTTTTAGATGCGGCAAAGATTGAAGCTGGTAAATTGAGTATTCACAAATCTTCAGTGGATCTATGTGCGGTGGCAAAAAAAATAGAGAGGGATTTTACTCAACAAGTATCGGAAAAGGGTTTGAAGTTTGCGCTTACTATTCCTGATAATTCTTTGAATATATATGCTGACCGAGATAGGATTATTCAGATTTTTACCAATTTAGTGAGTAACAGTATAAGATTTACTTTAAAAGGAGAAATAAGTTTAGGTTTTAAAGATCAGGAAAAATATGTAACCTGCTGGGTGTCTGATACCGGGACAGGAATAGCCAAAGAGAATGTACCGAAATTATTTTCACGGTTTGAACAGTTTGACAGAACCCAAGGCTCTGGATACAAGGGAACTGGTCTGGGACTGGCGATTTCCAAAGCTTTAGTGGAAAAGCATGGAGGAAACATTACTGTAGATTCAGAATTGGGAAAAGGAACAACCTTTTATTTCACTTTGGAGAAAGCAGAGTTTCCTTCCGTATTGGTAGTTGATGATTCTGAGAAAATTGTGGATATAGTAGGGAAATTACTGAAATATAAAGGCTACAAATTCATAGCTGCTTATGATGGGAAGAGTGCGCTTGAGAAAATTAAATCTCAAAATCCATCTCTGGTCATTCTGGATTTAATGCTCCCTGAAATTGACGGTTATGAAATTCTGGAACAAATGAAAAAAGAAAAAATTTCTATTCCGGCTATTATAATTAGTGGGGTGGAGATTGATTATAAAAGACTAAATGATTTGAATGGAGAAAGCACATTACCTGTAATGGAAAAACCAATAGATAATGAAAAATTAGTTGCCAAAGTGGAAGGAATATTGGATTAAGTACTTATTGCTTAAAATGGAGAAAAAGATGGAAAGCTTACAGAAACCATTAATATTATTTATTGAAGATAATCCTTCATTTTTAAAGATAGTACGATTAAAACTGGAGTCCAGTGGGTATAGGGTGATTTCAGCTGAAAACGGACTTACCGGGTTTAATCTGGCAAAGGCAAAGAAACCGGATCTGATTATTTGTGATTTATTGCTTCCTCAAATGGACGGGCATAAAATTTGCAGGTTTTTAAAATATGATAAGAATTATAGGAATATTCCATTTATTGTATTAACATCGCGGGATATGCATAAAGACAGGGATCTAGCCAAGCATTGCGGTGCAGATGAGTTTTTAGTTAAAACCGTTAGTCACGACATATTAATCAAAACTATTGAGAAATTAATATGAGTTTTTACAAAAAGAAAGACCTTAAAATATTGGTAGCTGAGGATGATGTTATTTCCAGAAAATTAGTAACTTCGTCCCTTCAGAAGTGGGGATATACGGTTACAGCGGTAGAAGATGGGGGAAAAGCCTGGGCACAGGTGCAATCAGATCTGCCCCATCTTGCCATTATTGACTGGATGATGCCTGAGATGGACGGCATAGAATTATGCAGGAAAATTCGTAAGCTGAAATGTGATTATTACACCTATATAATTATTTTAACATCTTTATCCGAATTAGAAAATATCGTGAGTGGTTTGGATGCTGGTGCGGATGACTACATGACTAAACCTTTCAATCTTAAGGAACTGCGAGCCAGGATTAATGTGGGATTACGGGTTATTAATTTGGAGGCGAACCTTAATCATCATGTTCGAAAATTACAAGAGGCGCTGAATAAAGTAGAAATACTACAGGGTCTTTTACCCATATGTTGCTACTGCAAAAAAGTAAGAGATGATAAAAATTACTGGCAACAGGTTGAAACCTATATTTCCAATCATTCCGAGCTTCAATTCAGTCATGGTGTTTGTCCCGAATGTTTTGAAAAATATCTTAAACCCCAGATAGAGAAGGCGGAACAGGAAAGCAAGCAAAAAAATTAACAACATAAATAATTTTTTATTATTATCGGATAATACTAAAAATATTTTTTAACTGTTTATTTTCTACGATATGCAGATGGATTTTGTTATCCTGAGGGAAAATTTTTTTTATTATTTGATTATATTGTTTTTGCATTTCTGCTACCTGATGGGAAGGAATCACTAACCGAAATCTGTTAAAATTTTTATAATCTCTTTTTTTCTGTCCCACTTTAAGTACATCAATGATGTGTTTTTTATTCAATTCTTTTAAGGGTTCCAAAAAAATATTGATCAGCAGTTGATTAGATACAGTTATCTCCAGAATCTGGTTTTTATTCCCCCACTGTATATTGTGGAAAACCTTTTCCGGACACTGGCAGCCCAGAACCTGTTGTAGGAAATTTTTAATAATTTTTTTATCTTTAGTCATTTTTAGGGCTGTATTCCTTATTGTATAAGAACGAGAAATATGAAAGAATAGTTATGATAGTATGCTCCCTATTGCAATTAACAAATCAGTTAATATTATTACTCCTACATTCAATCCCAGGGCAGGGAGAAGATTTTTTTCATCATCATGATATTTTCTGGTGATGAGAACAGCTTTCACAGCTAAGGGAACTGTGGAAAGTGAGATAAGAAATAGATAAGAAAGGTTGAATAGCAGAGGAGTGAGGCATATCATGGAAAAAGTTACCACCATTCCTATAAGGTATATTTTTGAGGAAGTTTTAGTACCAAAGTGAATAATTAGATGATGCCGTCCTCCTTTTTGATCAGCTTCTCTATCCGGGAATTCATTTAATAGCAGCAGCAGGGAAGTAAGTATACCAGCAGGAACAGATACCCATATAACTAGAGGATTCAGGAACCCAGATAGAGCATAAAAACTACCCAGTACCACAAATGTCCCCAGAGTGAGTCCTGCCACCAGTTCTCCTAATAGATAGCGGGTAAGATGAGAAGTGTAAAAACGGGCAGCAAAAGCTCCACTTATCATAAAAACAAGAATTAACCATCCCCTGCTTAAGAAAAAGTATAATCCTATTATAGCACTCAAAAAAATACAGATATAAGCAATAGTTTTTACTGTCTTGGGATCAGTGTTTTGCTTTTGCAGCATACCACTTCCACCGCTAAAAGGAGTGGGAGTGGTATGGAAGTCAATTCCGGTTTTAAAGTCGGATAACTCATTAAATAAATTGACCGAAATGTGAGCCAATATTACCCCTGTTAGCAGCAGTAAAGTATAAAACCAGCTTGCATATCCTTCTCTGTAAGCAAAGCCTACACCGATTAAAACCAGAACCACTGATAAGACTAAAAAGGGAGCTCTGATTTGCTTGAGCCATATTATAATTTTAGAACTGCTCATACTTTTCCTTTTAATTCAATAATTTTATAGTATATTTAATTTTAAATAGAATTTCTTATAATGTTAGTTTTAAATTAAGTTTTATCAAAGAAAACACAAGGTTCATAAGCAAAGAATAGTTATATGAATCTATCACTATTACTTTTTATCCCTTCGCTTTCGCTCAGGACAAGCTTGTATCTTTTGTATTTTGTATTTTTTCTTTAATCTTTATTCTCTCCCTCTTACAACTCAACTTTCATGATTTATGATTTTACTGATTAGCTATCTTTAGCTTTTGAATTAAAAAATTGCTGCAGCCTTTTCATGCCTTCTTTTATATCCTCGGGATTGGCCCCAAATGATAAGCGAATGTAATTTTTGCCATTCTTACCAAATCCAGAACCTGGTATGGTGATTACCTTAACTGTATTTAATATTTCTTGGCAGATTGTATCACCAGTCCCATAGGCTGATACATCCACAAAAAAATAGAGTCCTGCCTCTGGTATTATATATTTCAGATCATTAATTTTCTTAAGTCCAGATAACATGAGATTTCTGTTGTTAAGCATACTATTTTTTACCTCTTCAGATCCAGAATGTAAGGCTTCCAGGGCGGCTTTTTGGCTGAGGGAAGGAGCACAGGAAACCTGGTAGAGATGAGATTTAGCAAGTTCAGCTATGTTCTCAGGTGAAGACAAAGCCCATCCGATTCTCCATCCGGTCATGGAAAATTCTTTGGAAACCCCGGAGAGTAGGATAAGGTTATCCAGGTTCAAGAAATCTGTTAGAGAGGTTAAGGGTTGGTGTGTATAGTTCAGTTTGTGATACACCTGGTCCGAGATGACACAGATTTTTTTATTTTTCAGATATCGAGCAATTTTCTCTAATTCTTTTTTCTCATTTATTCCTCCGGTAGGATTAGAAGGAGAATTGAAAATTATAATTTTGGTTCGGGAGCGGAGGAGTGGAATTATATCCTCAGCCCGGGCGCTAAATTTATTTTCAAGAGACAAAGAGTAGAAAACAGGCCGGGCTTCTAACAATTCTGCAACAGCAGCATAGGCCGGATATCCGGGATCAGGAATCAACACTTCATCATTTTTCCGGAGTTGTGAGAACATAGAAGTAAAAATAGCTTCAGCCACTCCGCAGGTTATCAGTACATTATCGGCAGTTATGGTTATATTATACTCACGATTATATCTTTCAGCTACTGCTTCTCTTAATTCGGTAATTCCTCGGGTAGGGGTATAGCTGGTATAATTTTCCCTAAGAGCAGCACAGGCTTTTTCTTTGATGGAAGCAGGAGTAGGACAAAAAGGTTTTCCTATGCCCAGATCAATACATTGTTCCGGAGCCTGGCTATAGATAGATCGTATTTTTGAGATTTTGATATTCTTAGTTCTGGGGAATTTCATGAAGTACGCAGGGCCTCCTCCAGTGCAGTTTTAGAATTACTGCTGGCATCCCTGTATTTTACAATAACCGGTGTATGCAGGCTTATCATATTTCCCCGGGCAAATTCTCCGGAAGCCGGTCGGGAACCCGGTACTACCACACTGTTTTCAGGAATTGTTAAAGGATCCAAGGATGTGGTTTTATATACCTGTTTTTTTACCAGATCATACACCGGAGTGGAGGAGGTTATTATAACTCCGGAAGCAAGTATTGCGTTTTTTTTGATTAGAATTCCCTCATAAATTCCGCAGTTTCCCCCGATCAGGACATTATTTTCAATTATCACTGGTCTGGCGTTGATAGGTTCCAGAACACCTCCAATCTGGGCAGCAGCACTAATATGACAGTTCTTCCCCACCTGGGCACAGCTTCCCACTAGGGAATGGGAGTCGAGCATGGTTCCCTCATCCACATAGGCACCTACATTTACATAGCAGGGAGGCATCATTACCACTCCAGGAGCAATATAACAACCTGAGCGTATGCTTGTTCCTCCCGGAACAATGCGAATCTCATCTTTAATACCTACCTTTTTTAAAGGATAGGTGGATTTATCAAAATAGGTAAATTTTCCTGAGGACATGTCAGTCAAGGAACCAGTACGGAATCCAAGGATAATTCCTTTCTTAATCCATTGGTTTACTTTCCATATATTTTTTTCAGGTTCTGCGGAACGAATTTTTCCTGAATTTAATCCCTGAATAAATTCTTGGAAGATTCTTTTCCATTGGGAGGAATTTTTAAACTCATTCTGATCTTTCTCATAAAATTGCTCAATCTGTTCTTTTAGTTTTTTATTCATGAAAGCAGTCCCATATCCTGTAGTATTTTTTTTACCTTTTCTCTGTTTTCCGGTTTTAATTCACATAGGGGAAGTCGGACATCTCCGGCAGGTTTGCCACACATCTGCATAGCGGCTTTTATGGGTATAGGATTAGTTTCCACAAAAGCGCCTGTCATTAGTGGCAGCAATTCATAGTGCATTTTTCTTGCTTTATTAAAATCTCCGGCTAATCCCGCTTCTACCATCTGGCTTATTTGGGCAGGAATAAGGTTACTTATCACTGAGATTACTCCGTCACCTCCCAAAGCCAGCAGGGGTAAGGTAATTTTGTCATCCCCGCTCATAACTGAGAATTGAGGAAATTCTTTTTTTATCTGATTTATTACATCTCCCATCTGCATAATATCACCGGAAGCTTCCTTTACTCCTATAATATGGGGCAGGGCAGCAATTCTTCTTAAGGTGGGAGTTTCTATATTAGTACCGGTCCGCCCTTTAATGTTATAGACAATTACTGGTATATTTACAGATTCCGTTACTTTCTTAAAGTGCAGAAAAATCCCTTCTTGAGTGGGTTTATTGTAATAGGGAGTAACTATGAGGGCTATATCTGCTCCTTCCTGTTTTGCCTGTTTTGTATTTTCAATGGTGTGTTTGGTTGAATTGCTTCCTGTTCCCACCATAACCGGAATTTTTTTATCGGTTTCCTTAACTGCTATCCGGATTATTTTTCTCTGTTCATCTTCCTCCAAGGTTGGAGTCTCGCCTGTTGTCCCTAGAGGCAATATACCATTTATTCCGTTTTCTATTTGAAATCTGATATTTTCTTTAAATCCGTCGTAATCGACTTTATTATTTTTAAAGGGAGTAATCAGGGCAGTAAAAGTTCCTCTTATTTTCATGGGTTATTCCTTTCCTTATTTTAATAAATGATTCATCATTTCATCAAAAGAGAATAATCCTTTTTTACCTACAATCCATTCTGCAGCAGTAATCGCTCCACTGGCAAAACCTTGTCTGGAGCGGGCAGTATGGGTTAAGGTAATGGTATCTGGTTCAGAATCAAATACAATCTGATGAGTTCCGGGAATTGCTCCAGACCGCAGATAAGAAAAATGCAGCTCATCCGGCTGAATTTTTCTGTCACCCAGGTGAAATACGGGTGTTTTTTTCCTCTTAATGTTATCTATTAAAATCTGAGACAATTTTTTAGCTGTTCCGGAGGGAGCATCGGCTTTTTGGTTATGATGAAGTTCCATTCCCCCGATATCATAATCATCAAAACGGTTCATTATCTTGGCAGTAACTTCGCAGATTTTAAAAAATATATTCATTCCCAGAGAAAAATTGGGTGCATATAATAAGGAACCGTTTTTCTTTTGTATCAGTGTTTCAATCTCTTTCAGGTGGTCAAACCACTTGGTAGTACCAACTACAATAGGAATTCCTATTTCCACAACTTTTTTTATATTTTCAACAACACTATCCGGATGGGTAAATTCAATGCAGACGTCTGCTCCAGATAACGTTTGTGGGGTAATTTCAGCTGTTTCTGCTCCTTGCGCTTGGGGATCGATTTTTTGTATTATAGTATGATTTTTCTTTAAAGCAGCTTTTTCCACTTCCCTGCCCATGTTGCCATAGCCAATGATTACAATCTTCATACTGAACCTCGAGTTTTTTGGGAGATTAACTATGATTAAAATAATAATATTAGTCTAGGAATGCAAGTTGATTTTTTATTGTTTGAATACTTTTATTCAGTCTGCCGCTTATAAACTACTGATCAGGTTTACAGGAACGGTGTATTGGAGAACCGGAGAAAGGGGGGAAAATCATTAATGATTATACTTTCTTTTCAACTTTATATCAACATTAAATTTCTTTCATTACTAAAAACAATCAATCCGAAATATAAATTCTTCAATACCCCGTTACTCTGTTTCTTTAACCTCAATATCAAGATACTTCTGGTTTCTTATTACTGATTTCTGAACTATACACACTATCATCGTTTCATTTCCCAGCCAGCTGACCACAGGCTCCCTGGATATCATCTCCCTTGCTGTTCCGGATCATAACCGGTACAGTCAGTTTTCTGACCAAGGCTGTAAATTTATGGATTTTTTTTTCCGAAGGAGGATGGAATTTATTTTTGGTAGTATTGTACACAATGAGATTGAGTTTACATTTTAATCCATTTAGTAACTGGTATAACTTTTCTGCATCTTGGGGATGATCATTTATCTCACCTAAAAGTACATATTCGAAGGTAATTCTTTTGCCTGATATTTTCGTATACTCTTTGGCTGCGTTTATTAATTGCGCCAGCGGATATTTCCTATTTATGGGCATAAGGTCAGATCGTATAGCATCGTCAGTGGCATTAAGGGAAATTGCTAATTTAAAGGGATGTTTTTCTCCGGTATATCTTTGGATCTGGGGAACTAATCCGGCAGTTGAGATAGTGATTTTTCTATGACTAAAGGCTAATCCTTCCGGATCATTTAATATTTTAAGTGATTTTATCAGATTTTCATAGTTTAAGAGAGGTTCACCCATACCCATAAATACCAGATTGGTAGGAGTAACTTGTATATTCCTAATTATATCCAATACTTGGGATACAATCTCGAATGAAGTAAGGTTACGAATAAATCCCAGATTGGCAGTGGCACAAAACCTGCATCCCAGAGCACATCCGACTTGAGAAGAGAGGCAAATGGTTTTCCGTTTTCCCTCCGGAATAAATACAGATTCGATTTTATTTCCGTCATCCAATTGCCAGAGATATTTCACAGTTCCGGATTTCACCGATGTTTTTTTGTCGAGGAGAGTAAGTGATCCCACATAGGAAATTTCATCTAACCCGGAACGGAAATTTTTTGATATATTGGTCATTTCTTGAAATTTTTTTACTTTTTTTCCATAGATCCAGGACCATATCTGAGAGACACGAAATTCTTTCTCATCAATTTTTTTTATAAAGTCTCCCAGCTCTTTACGGGATAGACCAATTAAATTAATTTTGTTCATTTTTAATAAGCATTATTAAAAAAAGTCAGGTTTAGTATAAATTTTTTACTAAGGCAGAATTTAATCTTTATAAATATATTTATTAAGGAGGTATATTTTAAGCGGAAATCTTCATGCTAAAAATAATTTTAGTTCCCTTTTCGCTGAATTTAACTTGATCCATAAGTGATGTGAGAATAAAAATACCTCTGCCGCTTTCTTTCATGATGTTTTCTGGTTCCAAGGGATTAGATAAGCTATCAGGATTAAAACCGTTTCCTTCATCTTTTACCATGACCGTTATTTTATTTTTTTTGAGATAAAATTCCAAGGTTACTTTTTTTTTTGCATCTTCTTTATTTCCATGCACAATGGCATTTCCTACTGCTTCTGTAACCGCTATGGAAAGATTATCTTTCTGTTCATCATTAAGTTTCATCTTATCTGCAAGGGAGGAGGTGATCTTTTCAACCTTTGGTAATTGGTCTCTTGTACTGGAAATTTTATATTTAAAATATTTTTTATTTTTTTCCATTGACGGGTAAGTTTTTATTTTTTTTCTTTTTTCGAGAAGGGAATAACTTCTCCAAACCAATTTTTTCTTTTATATGAATTGATCCTCCTGAGATTACCAGTTTTAAAGCTTCTTCTACCGACATATTAAGCTCTAGTACGTCCTTTTTGGGGACAAAAAGAAGATACCCTGAAGTTGGATTGGGAGTAGTAGGAACTATTACACTGACCACATCCTCACCAATATTCTCCTGAATTTTTCCCTTGGTATCCTGAGTAAAAAAGGCAATGGAATAACAACCAATGCGGGGATATTCAATAAGAACAGCTTTCTTAAACAGTTCTCTTTTTTCTGAAAACACTGCCTCACTTATTTCCTGAATGGCAATGTAAATACGATTTAAAAGAGGTATACGAGTTACAATATAATCCCCCAGAGCAAGGATTTTACGCCCAACATAGTTTCGCGCTATTGCCCCAGTTATAAAGATCAAGGCAATTAAAAATAGTATACCCAAGCCCGGAATAGCAGTAACCATACTTTCATCTCCAAATCGTTTAATGAGTATATTAGTTACTGTTCCCCTGAGAATGCCATCCAGAAAATTAAAAAGAAAATATAAGATATAAACCGAAAGAGCAATTGGCGCCAGAACTAATATCCCAGCAAAAAATGTTTTTCGTATTTTAGCCCACATATAAATCCTCTAGCTTATCTATAATAATCTTTTAATAAATTTAAAAACAAAACAGATAGTGGAGAAGAAAAAGATTTTGGACAGCTGATATTTTTTTATTTATTTTTCTTTGGGGACAACCTTATAGACTTCTTCGCCCTCTTTGGCCATCCCATATTCCTCTCTGGCTACTTTTTCAATGGTTTCAGGCTGATCCAGGTCTTCAACCTTTTGTTGCAGATTATCTTCTTGAGCTTTCAGTTCCTTAATTTGTTTTTTCAGGGTCGATTGTTGCTTGTAAGCCTGGAATTGCTTGATAAAACCACGATCACCTAAGGAAAGAAGTATCAAAACCATTAAAAAGATTATTAGATAAATCAGCCATCCAAATCTTTTAAAAAATTTTTTCTTTTTAGCCATTAAAATAAACTTTGCTATTTTAATATATTTTTTCCATAATAAATAGCAGCTTCACCTAATTCTTCTTCTATACGTAATAGCTGGTTATATTTTGCTACTCTCTCACTTCGACAGGGCGCACCAGTTTTAATCTGTCCACCTCCTGAAGCCACTACTAAATCGGCAATAGTAGTATCTTCAGTTTCGCCTGATCGGTGAGATACCATCCAGGTATATCCGTTTTTATTTGCCAGAGCAATGGTATCAAGGGTTTCAGTAACGGTTCCGATCTGGTTTAGTTTAATGAGAATACTATTAGCAACTTTTTTTTCAAATCCTATTTTTAATCGTTCGGGATTTGTTACAAAAATATCATCTCCCACCAGCTGAATTTTACTTCCTAATTTTTCGGTCATGAATTTCCATCCCTCCCAGTCATCTTCAGCCAGGCCATCTTCAATGGAAAAGATAGGATATTTCTTTACTAAATTGGAGTAATAATCCACCATTTGGGAGGCAGTGAGTTCTTTTTTCTCGGAAGCAAGTATATACTTTTTTTTCTTTTTATCATAAAAGGAGCTTGCCGCAGGATCAAGACAGATATAGAAATCCTTTGCCGGTTTGTATCCTGCTTTATCGATTCCTTCCATTAACACATCCAGAGCTTCCTGATTTGACTTTAAGTTAGGTGCAAAACCACCTTCGTCTCCTATACCGGTTCCATATCCTTTTGCCGTGAGCACTTTTTTTATAGTATGATACACTTCTGAACTCATACGATAGGCTTCAGAATAATTTTTAGCGCCAACTGCTGCTATCATGAATTCCTGAAGGTCTACATTATTGGGAGCGTGTTCACCCCCGTTTAATACATTCATGCAGGGAACCGGCAGCACTTTGGCATTAACTCCTCCCATAAACTGGTAGAGAGGTAATCCCGCTTCTGCTGCAGTAGCCTTGACAAAAGCAAGTGATACTCCCAGGATAGCATTTGCTCCCAGTTTGTTTTTATTGGGAGTACCATCGAGTTTAATAAGCAGGGAATCAATTTCAGATTGGGATAGGATGGATTTTCCTATAAGTTCTTTGGCTATTATTTGGTTAACATTTTTTACTGCCTGGGTTACTCCCTTACCCAAAAATCTATTCTTATCCTTATCTCTTAATTCAATGGCTTCGTGTTCTCCGGTGGAAGCACCGGAAGGGACAGATGCTCTGCCCATAATCCCGGTTTCCAGTAGAATATCTACTTCTACAGTGGGATTTCCTCTGGAATCAAGAATTTCGCGAGCATGCAGATCAATGATTTTTGACATGGTATACCTCCAATCAATAATTAAAAAGAATACAATTTATTATTTTTTTGGTCTTCCAATACAATAGTATTCAAAACCTAACTCTTTCATATTTTTCGGATTATAGATATTTCTTCCGTCAAAAATTACCGGATGTTTTAGTAATTTTTTTATTTTATCAAAATCAGGTTTACGATATTCAAGCCATTCGGTAACAATAACCAGGCAGTCTGCTCCTTTTAGAGCCTTATAATTATCATCACATAAAGTGATTTTTTTGTCTAATTGTAAGCGTTTTGCCTCCTCCATGGCAACCGGATCATGCGCTTGAATTTTAACTCCCAGCTTGTTAAGCTCCTTTATCATTACCCGGGAAGGTGCTTCCCGCATGTCATCGGTTTTAGGTTTAAAGCTTAATCCCCAGATTGCCACTGTCTTTCCTTTCAGATTTTTAAAATGATTTTTAATTTTGGGGATCAAATGCTTTTTTTGCTCTTCATTTACCTGTTCAACTGATTCTAAAATGCGCATGGGAAAATTATTTTTTTGGGCTGTTTTTATTATTGCCTTTACATCTTTAGGGAAGCAGGACCCTCCATATCCTACCCCTGGAAATATGAAGGAATAGCCTATTCTTTTATCCGAACCAATACCTAATCGTATGCTTTCTATATCGGCTCCCACTAATTCGCATAGTCTGGCCATTTCATTAATAAAGGATATTTTAGTGGCAAGCAGAGCGTTAGCTGCATATTTGGTCATTTCAGCACTTATTTCATCCATAATATGGATTGGATTGCCGGTTCTTACAAAGGGTTCGTATAATTTTTTCATGGTTTCACCAACTTCAGGATCACTGGTTCCTATAACCACCCGGTCAGGATACATAAAATCATCTACGGCTGCACCTTCTTTAAGAAATTCAGGATTGGACACTACCTGGACGGGAATATCAGTTTGCTTTTGTATGGTTTTTTTTACCAGGGCGGCAGTGCCTACCGGAACTGTACTTTTATCCACTACAATTTTTGGTTTTTCCATATACTTACCTATGGAATTAGCCACCTCAAGTACATAACTCAGATCAGCAGAACCGTCTTCATCAGGAGGTGTTCCTACTGCAATAAATATTATTTCAGAATTTTTAATTGTCTTTTTAATATCGGTTGAAAAATGTAGATTTTTATTTTTTACATTTCTGATAATAAGGGGCTCTAGACCGGGTTCATAAATAGGAATAATACCATTTTTTAGGTTATCAATTTTATTTTTATCATTATCCATACAGATAACATTATTTCCGGATTCAGCAAAACAAGTTCCAGCTACCAGTCCCACGTATCCGGTTCCAATTACGGCAATATTCATTTTACCTCCATAAATAGACCTATATGATTTAACTATTTTTCTAGTAAAGATAATATAAAATGACTAATCATTCAAGCATTCTTTTATAATTTAAAAAAAAGTATTATGGTTATTTCAGTTTTCTTAACGATTTTTAACAACTCCTATTTTTTTACATTTTTTAAATACAGGGCATCTGCTGCACCAGGGGCTAACCGGTTTGCAGAGATTTTGCCCGAAAGCCACCAGTATATCATTGATGGGAATCCACCATTGAGGGGGAAGTTTATTTCTGAGTACTCTTTCCGTTTCCTCGGGTGTTCTTGTCTTTGCATATCCCAACCTGTTTATTATTCTATGCACATGGGTATCAACACAAATTCCCTGTTTATAAAAGCCGCGGGTCATAACCAAATTAGCAGTTTTTCTGCCTACTCCGGGAAGAGCAAGAAGGAGTTCCAGATCATCAGGAACCTTACCCTTATAGGTGTTCATAAGAATAGTGCTTACAGCGTGGATATTTTCCGCTTTTTTTTTATAAAATCCTACTGGATAAATTAATTTTTCAAGGCGGGAGACAGGGAGATTTTGCATGGTTTCAGGTGTGTCTGCAAACTGGAAAAGACGGTGAGCAGCTTTTGCAGTTACTTCATCTTTAGTTCTTAAACTAAGCATGGTGGAAATAAGCACTTTAAAGGGCTGTTTTGTTTTTTCGGCAATATCGGTTACTATAGGAGTCTTCCAATGTTTATATTCTTTTTGTAGAACAGATAATACGGTAATTAAGGTTTTAGTATTCATTTATTATAATTTTCTTCAGGAATGTTGATTATTACTGGATCCATGCATTTTGTGTTTAAATTTCTCTAACGTTCGCCGTTCCTTTTTAGTGGGTCTTCCTTGTTTTTTCCTGTATTTCTTTTTATTTTTTTTATGACCTATTTTAAAGATTTTAATCAGCTGCTGGCCTTCTTCAGAAAGAGTTATTTGTTTTTCTTCCTTATATAATTTTTGGGCTTCTAGGGCAGGAAGACCTCTGTCAGCAAGAGCTTCTACGGTAATATCTCTATATCTATCATGCCAGTGTATGATGATATTATCACCTATATTAAGGAATTTGTGGGGTTTTACCCGCTTACCATTTACCTTAATTTTTCCACCTTTACAAGCTTTGGCTGCCTGTGATCTGGTTTTATAAAATCTGGCTGCATTCAACCAGGAATCTATTCGTACTTTTTGGGTATTTTCATTCATAGATTTTTATATTTTTTTTAAAGTACTGATTTTTTATTATTTATTCAAGTAAATGGAGGTGGGATGGATATAATTTTTTATTTTTTTATTATCGGTATACAATTTATTTACCAGGGTGAAGTTTTATTTGATTGTTTTCACGGTGAATCAAAATATATGTGTGAAGTTATTGCTATGCCTGTATTATTCGGCTCCAGAGCTATAAAGGCCGGCTTGGTAACAGGGAAATATCTCACCTAATGAGGATTTTAGTGATTTAATATATGATGGCATTTTTTTTGCAGTCTTTTTTATAAAGGTATATTTAGGTTTTAATTTCATACTAAAAAAGAGTTAAAAAAAACTTGACATTGAAATCATAAATTTATATATTAAATGAAATTTTAAATAAAGATAAGAGGTTTACGTATAAGAATTCGTTATAGGTCTGATGGATAAAACAATTTTTTTCTATTATAGTTAAGCTGTATCCATGGCCTGCAACGAATTATTGCATCAGACCGGATTACTAAAAAAATATAACTAATGATACGGGTTATATTTTTTTGAAAAGTTCGGTTTTTTTATTTTAGGGAGGTATTATTGATGAAAAAATTAACAATAATTTTATTGGTTTTCGTATTTAGCTTGATTATGGCATCTAATGTATTTGCTGTAAGTGAAGCTGCGGTGCTGTTTCTATTAATTTCACCAGGAGCCCGGGCTTCGGGTATGGGAGAATCATTTGTAGCCCTTGCCGATGATGCAACAGCCATATATTGGAATCCGGGTGGACTTGCCTTTCTGAAAGGTAAAGAGATTATTTTTATGCATTGTAAATGGCTTCCGGGATTAGTTGATGATATGTTTTATGAATTTGCTTCTTACCGGCATTATGTGGAGAGCTTGGGAGGGACTATCGCTGCTAATGTTACCTATCTGAATATGGGAGAGCAGGTATGGACAGGTGAAACCGGGGAAGAAAGAGGCAGATTCCAAAGTTATGATTTTGCTATAACCCTGGGGTATGCAACCAAGGTAACCGATAATGTTGGATTGGGTGTTAATGTACGTTACATCCAAAGTATGCTTGCTCCTGATTGGGTTGATGTCGGAACCGAGAAGGGCAGTGGTTCTGGTAATGCCTTTGCTTTTGATGTGGGAGTTCTCTGGAAAATTGGATTTATCAAAGGATTATCATTTGGAGCAAATCTTGCCAATATGGGCCCCAAAATAGCTTATGTTGATGCTGCCCAAGCAGATCCCTTGCCGACAAATTTAAAATTGGGATTTGCCTACAAAGTCTTGGATAAAAAATATAATAGACTAACTTTAACTCTTGATACTAATAAACTTATGGTAGTCAAGAAAGGGAATGAATCGGATGCTTTTTATAAAGCCATTTTTACCAGTTGGACAGATAAACCCATAGATGAACAATTGCAAGAGCTTATTACCTGTATGGGATTAGAATATGTTTATAGTGATATGATATTTTTAAGAACCGGCTACTATTATGATGAAATTGGCAAAGTAAAGTTTCCTACCTTTGGTGCCGGTCTTCAATATAATACCTACAGGTTTGATTTTGCTTATGTGGCTGCTGAAAAAGGACATCCCCTCTCTGATACCATGAGATTTTCTCTTAGTCTCGGATTTTAGAACCCGAGTTTATATTTGCCTGCCAAAAATACAGAATACATCAAATAATTTAAATTATAGGTATAATTTAGATAGAAAAATTTTGTGTTTTTGGCGGGCAGTTTATTCAGTATGCATTAAGATGGCAAGGTGTAACTTTTTCTAGGAATAGTAATTATGAAAAGTAGTATCTGTAAATTGTTTATCAATATTTTCATTATATTCTCAAGCATCGTTTCTGCTTCGGTTAATAATATAAAATACGATTTTAAAAAATGCTCTATTTCCAGAAAAAATTTAGTGAAATCATCTTTTCTTTCCTGGAAGGGAGAAAAAGTCTTTTTCTCGGAAAAGAATAGAAATTTTACAATTAATAATAGTGATACAGTTAATATTTTGGCCTTTATGGTTGAATTTATTAAAAAAGATGATTCCCTTACTACTGGAGATGGTACATTTATGCTCACCGTTGAAGATACTGTCATTGATCCGTCACCTCATAACCAATCTTATTTTAAAAATCAACTTACAGCCCTGAGTTCCTACTATAAAGCGGTTTCCGGAGGAAAGCTGATTTTAAGTGGTACAGTATTTCCGGAAATACTGAAACTTAATCATGCCATGTCCTATTATAGCTCAGAAGATAGTGATACCGGAGTTGATAGAGGATTGGTTGAACTTTTTGGTGATGCAATCCATGCTGCTGATGCAGCAGGTGCTGAGTTCTCCCATTATGATTCCTATATTATTTTTCATGCCGGAGTAGGAAATGATTTTGCTTTTGATTATGATCCCACACCTCATGATATTTCTTCCGCCTTTTTAGATCTGGATAAATTACGCAGATATCTTGCCCCAGGAGATCCGAATTTTCCGGGTATTGAAGTTGAGAACAGCAGTTTCCGGGTACAAGAAGGAATTATCCTTCCTGAAACCCAAAATCAGGAAGACAGTCAATATTTTTATGAAATAGGTCTTTTGGGTACTATGAGTATTATGTATGGATTCCAGCTGGGTCTGCCTGCTCTCTGGAATACGGAGACCGGTCATTCCGGTATTGGTATGTGGGGATTAATGGATCAGGGATCCGGAAATTATATAGGATTGATACCAGCCGAGCCCTGTGCTTTCAGCAAAGTATTAATGGGTTGGGAAAAACCAATAACAATTACTCACCAGAATAATATAAAAATAGCCTGCTCCAAAGCAACTGAATCCAATAAAATTTATAAAGTGCCCATTAATGATCATGAATATTTTCTGATTGAAAACCGCCAGTATGATACCAACGGAGACAGTATAACTACCGGAAGAACCGCTAACGGCGGACAAGTAATATTCCGATCCGATGGAACTATTGAGATGGAAAGGTATGGAGTTATAACTTCAGTGGAAGAGTATGATTACGGCCTTCCCGGCTCAGGTATATTGATCTGGCATATTGATGAAGAGGTGATCCGCAGAACCATAGAAGAAAATAGGATCAATGCGGATAAGAATCACCGGGGGGTTGACCTGGAGGAGGCAGATGGGGCTCAGGATATCGGTGAATTATATAGTTATACTTCTTATGGTTATGGTTCAGAATACGGTGTTTTACAGGATGCCTGGTATCAGGACAATGAGATAAATCAAGAAGTAAATGATACAACTAAGGTGATGTTTACTCCCTTCAGTTTCCCTAACTCCCGATCAAACCAGGGTGGTAATTCCCATATTGTGATCACTGATTTTTCCCCCAGAGATACAGTGATGAGTTTTTCCCTTACCACCGATATGCTGCAGCCAGGTTTCCCCTCTTATTTTCAGAGCTGCTCCACCTGGGTTTCTCCGGTACTGACAGGAGACCTGAACGGAGAAGGAAATCGGGAACTGATCATTGCTTCAGACCACGCAATATTTGCCTGGAACCAGGATGGTACTCCCTTTTCCTCCGATTCTACCGGTTTTCGGGTGACGGTTACCCATGATACTATTTTTTATAAGGTTCCTTTATTAATCAAATGTTCGGAAACAATATCCATTTCTCCCCTGGTGTTTGATATCAATGGAGATTTTCGGGATGAAATTATAATAGCTGATAAGAGCGGAACCGTGTCCGGCTGGGGTATGGAAGGGGGAAATGGCGGGGGCCTGGCAGCAACCAAGGTATTTTCCTGGAATAATGATCAAACTTCGATTTCCACCAATCTGCACATAATTACATCACCCTCGGATACCTGTTTGATATTTGGTACCAGAGAAGGGAAAGTTTTCAGTCTCACCAGCACCGGATCTCTTAAATGGGATTACCAGGCAGGAGAGGAAGCTATCACCGGTATCTGTCAGGCTGATGAGGAGGGGGCTATTGCGGTTACTGTTTCCTCTAATCTAATATTTATAGATAACGCCGGTTCTCTGATAAAAGAAAAACAGTTTTCAGAAGCTGGAGAACTCCATAATCCCATATCGGCTTATCTGGGAGAACAAGATTATCCTTTGACTGCAGTTGTTTCCCGGAGCGGAAATCTGCTGATTTATGACAGATTTGAGGATGATTATTATACTACAGAAGATAAAATAACCGGTTCCTCTCTCTCTTTCCCTGCTGCCGGAGATATTGACGGGGATGGAATAAGTGAGATTGTAATTACAGCGCAGGATAAGATATACGGATTTAACGCCAATGCCAGTTATGTCGACTATTCACCTTTTCCCTATTTTCCCCGTACAGCGGAGTTGTCTTCCTGCCTGCTGGGAGATGTTAATGGAGATGATAAGATTGATATTGTGGTTGCCAACTCTGAAGGGAATATTGAAGCCTGGAATTATTCCGGAGAAATGGTAACCGGTTTTCCCCTGACCACGGGCGGATCAATTCCGGGTTCACCTACTTTGTTGGATCTGGATAAGGATGGCGACCTGGAGATGGCAGCGGTTTCGGAAAGGGGAGAGTTGTTTGTATGGGATCTTCCCGGCAGTTATTCAGCCGAATTGATTCCTTGGGGAAGTTATCTTTACGATGCAGCCAATTCCGGGATGAGCAGAGTAAAACCAATTGCTGTTCCGGAGAAGTCCGATCTTATGCCTGATAATCTGGTGTATAACTATCCCAACCCGGCAAAAGGGAATTTTACTTATATCAGGTACCGTCTGGAAAAGCAGGCTAAGGTATCCATAGAAATATATGATCTGGCGGGGGAATTAGTGGATTCCTTTTCCGGCCCCGGCATGGGTAACACGGAAAATGAAATTAGGTGGGATATTTCCGGAAAGGAAAGCGGGGTTTATTTCTGCCGGGTTAAGGCAGATGCCGGTTCCAGAGAGAAAGCAGTCATTTGTAAGATTGCAGTCATTAAATAGAAGAAAAAATACAAAAGATAAAAGATAAAGGATAAAACAGAAGATTAAAAATTAATTGGTTTGAGAGGATGGGAATAGGGTCTTATCTTCAAATTTTTATCTTCTAAAGACAGAAAAAATTGAATATGCAATTGAAAAATATATTAATTCCTTTCTTACTTATACTTATCTCAGTTCCTTTATGGGGGCAGATGGAGACATTCAACCACCCGGAGCTGAACTGGCGTACGATAGAAACAGATCATTTTTACATACATTTTCATCAGGGAACAGAACGTACTGCCCGCTTAACCGCAAAGATTGCCGAACAAATTTTTGATCCCATAACTTCCCTGTATTCCTATAAACCCGACGGGAAAATGCATTTTATTGTCCGAGATCATGGCGATGTTTCCAATGGTGCTGCTTTTTACTATAATAATAAAGTTGAACTCTGGGCCCCTTCCCTGGAATTTTTTCTCAGAGGCAGTCATAACTGGCTGCGGAACGTTATTACCCATGAATTTTCTCATATGATTTCCCTGGGAGCAGCCAGAAAATTACCCAGACAGATCCCGGCTCTATATATTCAGTGGCTGGGGTACGAAAAAGAAAAAAGACCGGATGTGATTCACGGATATCCTAACAGACTGGTATCATTTCCCCTGGCAGGCACAGTGATTCCCATGTGGTTTGCAGAGGGAGTTGCTCAATTCCAGCGAGCAGGCTTGGATTATGATACCTGGGATACTCACCGGGATATGGTATTGAGAACCGCTTGTCTGGAAGATAGACTGCTGGGAATTAAGCAGATGGGAGTATTCGGCAAAAAGGGACTGGGAAATGAAAGAGTGTACAACCAAGGGTACGGATTTACCCTTTACCTGGCCTTTACCTATGGTGAAGAAAAACTTAATCAGCTGATTCATTCTATGAGTAAACCTCTTGATTTGAGTTTTTCCCAGGCAACCAAACAGGTTTTAGGCAAGAGCAGTAAAGAACTGTATGCTGAATGGAAAGACTGGCTGCTTACCGGCTATTTTAATAATAACTTCAGTAAAAATAAAAATTATAAAATTTTGGAACCAAAAGGAAGCGGCAATTACTATCCGGTACTGTCTCCGGACAGTAAACATATCGCCTATATTTCCAGCTGCGGTAACGATTACTCTTCTCAATTGAATTTATGGGTGTGGAACTTACAAACCGGGGAAAAAAAGATGGTTCAATCCGGAGTGACAACCTCGGTTTCCTGGCTCTCTGATACCAGCTTGGTATACGCAAAAAGAACTGACCCGACCGTGCAGGGTTCTCATTTCTATGATCTATACATCTTTGATCTGAAAAACAAAAAGGAGAAGCGTTTAACGCACAGTGCCCGTACGCAAGAGCCTGATGTGTCTTCCCAGTATAGAAAAATTGTGTGTGTGGTGCAAAAGGACGGTACTTGTAATCTCTGCATCTATGATTTACAACAGAATACACTGAAAATGATTACAGAGTTCAGTAAGGGAGAACAGATCTTAGCTCCCCGCTGGATGCCGGACGGGCGAATTGTTTTCAGCTTTGATGAGGGTAAAGAATCCCGGGCTATTGCTTGTGTGGATTCTTCCGGTTCAGAATTTACCTATTTGATTAAAAACAAGTGGGATAACCGGGATGCCTTTCCTGGTCCGGAGGGAAAGAAATTATACTTTTCCAGTGACAGTTCCGGAATTTTTAATGTTTACTGCCTGAATATGGAAACCGGCAATTCGACAGTACTCACCGCAGTGCCGGGAGGAGCTTTTATGCCGGCTGTAGACAGGAATGAAAAACTGACCTTTTCTCTGTTTACTGCGGATGGATATAAAATTGCCTATATGGATTCGATCAGTAACTCATCTATCCCTAAACAAAGATATGTATCACCCTATCAGAAGATCAGAGAGTGGCGGGATTCTCAAAAGATTGCCATCAGCAGCTATGATGATACCAAAATCCCTGACTATGAAAGCAGGCCTTATAAAAAAATGTTGTCCAAGTTATCTTTTTTCCCCAGAATAATGTCAGATTATCCCGGGAAAATAAAATTGGGCGCCTATTTTACCGGAAGTGATTTTTTGGACAAGATTTTTATTTTTGGTGGTGCTGCTTTGAATACTCAGTTTGATACTGATCTGTTTTGTATTTTCAATGATCGGGAATTATATCCCACTTTGTTTTTGGAAGCTTACAATCAGCGCCGTCATACCAGTATAGAAGAAAGAGACTATAGTTTTAATCTGATAGAAGTAGACCTGGGGGCGGATTGGCCTCTTGGTGATGATCATAAGCTGCGTACTGCCTATATTTTTTCCCGATCTGACGCTGGCATGTCTTTTGAAGAACAGAATCAGAAGATTGATTTTTCCTATAATTATCATCTGGGCAATGATCTACAGGTCAAATGGGATTATCGGGCCCTAAAACCCAGCGCTTCATCAAGTATTGCTCCTGATGGCGGGCGGAATATAAGTATCTGGGGTAAATGGTCATATAATAAATTTCTGGATGATTTTAAAGTTCATAAAGATTATGGAACCCTGGTGGAAAAATATAAAACCTATAAATTTTATTCCTTGGAGATGGACTGGTTTGAATATCTGCCTGGTTTATTCAAACAGCATTCTTCTGCCCTCAGACTCAAGGCCGGATACATTGACAGACCAGTTGATGATTTTTACTATTTTTTCGGTGGAGGCCTGGAAGGATTAAAAGGCTATTCCTTTTACAGCCTGCAGGGAAGAAAATTATTGCAATTTGATGCAGCCTACCGTTTCCCCATTTCAACCCATCTCAATACCAGATTATGGTTTCTCCATCTGCATAAACTTTATCTGTCAGTATATGCCCAGGCAGGGAATATATGGAGTAAAGATTTTGATTTTGACCAAATTAAAAGGGATGCAGGGTTACAACTTCGTTTGCAGCTGTTCTCTTTTTATAATTTTCCCTTATGCCTAACCTTTGACAGTGTGTATGGTTTTGACAAGTATCGGCTGCGGGGAAATTCCTATGGTGAAGAATGGCGGTTTTATCTGGGAGTTTTATTTGATTTTCTTGATTAGAGAGGAATCATATGGAAAAATTTAAACATAAAATTGTCATAATGAGTATGATAGTATTTTTTCAAGCTATATTCATGCCTCAAGTTTTAAAGGCAAAAGATAAGAATAATTCCCTTAATCATAATGCAGAGTTGAGATATTTTATGCTAAATAAATACCAGTATGCAGGGAATGATCATATAATTTTTGACAAGAATAGTGCTAATCCTGCCCCTAAAAGAAAGATACCGGCCATAGGCATACTGCTTTCCGGCGCTGTTCCGGGAACCGGAGAAATCTATGCCGGATCTAAAATTAAAGGGGCTGTATTTTTAGGGTTTGAAATTCTGCTCTGGTGGAAATACGTTGATTTTCGGGGAAAAGGATTTGACCTTGAAGAAGAATATGAGGCTTTTGCTGATACTAATTGGAATGAGATAAGATGGAAAGACTGGATGCAGCAGCATCCGGAGTTTGGTGACACCACTCACACGCTGCCGGCAACTAAAACCCAGCAGTACTATGAAATGATAGGAAAATACGATCAGTTTAAAGCAGGATGGGATGATTACGAGGAAGGTGGCACGGCTGTTACTGAACACAGGGACAGATACATGACCATGCGGCTTAACAGTAATAATGAATTTGCCAAAGCATCAACCTGTGCCATGCTTACCCTGGCCAACCATGTTTTTTCAGCCTTGGATGCAGCCTGGACCATTCGGGGAGTGAACAGAAAGATCGAATCGCAGGTGCGGATGAGTTACCGAAAGGTGCATGGATGTGAGGTTCCTTTTCTGTCACTTATTACCAGGTGGTAAAAATAAAGACAAAAGAAAAAATAAAAAAGACAAAAGATAAAAAAATGTGTCGTCCTGGAAAAAGTTTACAATTTTTCAAAACAGTAACTCTGTATTGTCATTCTGAACGACTGAAAGGAGCGAAGAATCTCACGCCAATGAATGAAAAGGTATGACTATTTTTACCCGATAAAGTGCGATTCTTTAAAGAAATTACATTCATTTCCAGCTAAACATACTCCTTTACTGAATCCAATGTAGCGTGATATCCTTCGTCACCAGCGTTCCTCAGGATGACGGCATTGTTAAATATTAGTTTGAGATATAAATAAAAAAGAGAGAAAAATGAAGGTGGGCAAAAATAATATATTGTTGATATCAGTTTTAATTATTTCTATGTTACTTTCCTCCCATGGATGGGGTGGAATTAAAAAGAAACAAGATGGAGTATCCGGCAAGCAGGAATTTAATAAATCATTTCTTGTCTCCAAGGATAAACCTGATCAGCAATCTGATGTCAGCTCTCCTTCCCGGGGCAAGGCATTTCTTTTGTCCTTATTAATTCCAGGATGGGGAGAGTACTATGCCGGTTCCCCTAAAATGGCAAAAATATTTCTGGGAGCTGAGATCGCCTTATGGACTTCCTATTGTTGTTTTAGAGTATACGGCAATTGGAGAGAGAACGATTATAAAAATTTTGCCATCGCTCATGCTCATATAAATCCTGCAGGTAAGGACCATGATTATTTTGTTAATATTGAACATTATGATGATATACAGACATATAATCAAACCAAATTGCAGCAGAGAAATCTGGATGCATTATATCCCGAGAACCGGGAGTACTCTTGGAAATGGGACAATAAAAGTAATCGGTTGAAATATGAAAAAATCAGGATGTCCAGTGACCAAGCTTTTTCTAACTCTGTTCTGTTACTTGGTATTGTAGTGGTGAATCATATAGTGAGTGGTATTGATGCCATGCGGGTTGCCATTAAAGCTGATCAGGATAAAACTTCGCTAAAGATGGGACTTTCTCCTGTTCCTGGGGGTGGAGTGCAACTTTGGCTGGTAAAAAAATTTTGAATAAATGAATAAACAAAACAAAAAAGTGAGGCGAAGACAATTTGGAGGGGAGATGAAGCGTTCATTATTTTTACTGATTACTATAGTCGTTATTGTTTGGCTGGGATGCAGTTCGGAATTAAGATTCTCTTATGAGCTTAATAAGATGATCACCATTATGAGGGGAAGGGAAAAAGCTGAGCTTACCAGTGAGCAGTTTTTAAAGGAGGTCTCAAATGTGGATGTGATTTTTGTGGGAGAGATTCATTCCGACAGCGCTACCCATATTTTTGAGTATGAACTTCTCCAAATCCTTCATACAAAACATAAAAAATATGCAGTAGCTTTGGAGATGTTTGAACGGGATGACCAGGAGATTCTCAATAAATATCTTGCCGGAAGGATTACTGAAAAAGAATTTCTGAAAAATGTCAAATTCTGGAGTAATTATAAATCTTCCTATCGACTTTTAGTTGAGTTTGCCAAGACGCATAAACTTCCAGTATTAGCTATGAATGTTCCCCGGTCCTATGCGAATCAGGTTGCTTTAGGGGGAGAACAGGTTCTTTATGCAATCCCTGATTCTGAGAAAGTATGGATGGCCAGAGAATTAAAGTGTTTTGATGACGCTTATAAAGAAAACTTTATGGAACAAATGAGTGAAAAGAATCGTCCCCTTCCCATGCTAAAATTTGATATGCAGAATTTGTATAAAGCTCAGTGTTTAAAGGATGATACCATGGCTGAGACCATAAGTGATTTTTTAGAAAAGAATCCGGGATGCCAAGTTATTGCTTTTCAGGGGGTTTTTCATGTTGCTAATGGTTTGGGCCTTGCTCAGAAACTGCATTTATTAAAACCAGAAATTAATCAAAAAATTGCTGTCTGTATTCCTGTAGATAATTTATCTGCTCTCCAGTATGATACCTATCAGAATAAGGGTGATTATCTGGTTTTTATTTCTGATCATAAATAAAAAGTCAATTATTTAGAAATTTTCCGCGAAACAGGCATAAATGATACATTTTTTAATATTTTAATATTTTAGATTATTAAATTATGATAAAGAATAGATTGCTAATAACCGGAGGCAGCGGTTTTGTCGGAGGGCATCTAATTAATCTGGCCCAGAGTGAATGGGATGTCTGGACGACCTGGAATACACATCCTATTTCAATGAAAGGAGTACGATCAGTAAATCTTGATATTTCATCTGAAAAAGCCATAGAAGATCTGGTAGATAAACTACAGCCACAAGTGGTTATACATACTGCTGCCTGGTCAGATCTGGAAAAATGTGAGAAAAATCCAGAACAGGCGTTTCGAATAAATACTACTGCCACCGAAGTTTTTGCCGAAATAAGTGTAAAAGCCGGAATCCGGTTTTTATTTATCTCCTCAGATATGGTATTTGATGGCAAAAAGGGTAATTATAAAGAAACAGATACAACCAATCCCATAAATATTTATGGCAAAACCAAACTGACTGCGGAGATGTTTGTAAAGGCAATCTGTACAAATTATGTAATTGCTCGTTCCGCCTTGATTTACGGTTCGCCCCTTACCGGGTCCAATTCATTTTCTGAGAAGATTTTGGAAAAACTCTCTGCGGGTGAAATCATGCCTCTTTTTAGGGATCAGTTTCGTTCCCCTATTTTAGTCCAGAATCTGGCCCAAGCGCTACTGGAGCTTGCCAGGAGTGATTTTTGTGGGATTATTCATTTGGGAGGAAAAGAAAGAACCGATAGGTATACCTTTGGCACCTGTCTGGCAGAGATAAAGGGATTATCTGAAGATCTGTTACAACCAGTATCCATGTCTTCGATCAAAACGCAAGCTCCCCGGCCTCAGGATACCAGTTTTGACATCAGCAAAGCTCGTCGTTTACTCTCCACCAAATTTATAGGAATTAAGCAAGGATTAAGGGAATCTTAGATTAAGTAATTTCGTTTATTAGCTTTAGATAACGTTTGTATGGAATAGCTATCATGCTCTTTGCCTGAAAAGCCTCGTTTTGCAGACTTATTATGGATACTTTTGCTGCTGTCTCTTCATTGGGGGCTTCATAAATGTCCATAAAATCATATTCACCCAGAAGAGCGTAATGGGATATAAAGTTAACCTTCGGACATTTCTTTTTGACTTCATCCAACCAGGCTCTTCCAATTTCTTTACGATCCTTCACTTTCTTACTTATACCAGTAGAAAGCTTAGTTAATAAAATATAGGTTTGCATATCTACCTCCCTAATATTTTTTTAACAGCAATATCTTATTATGGATAATCGAAATCATAAAAAAATGGTATCATTTATTATTATACAAATTTTTATGTATTTCTGCAATCTTCTGGATGAAAAAATAATATTTTCCGAATTAACAAACAGATAAAAATATATTTAATTCCTTTATACCTTATAATCTATATACTTAAATTACTCTTTGGTAAAGAGAAGCTAAGGGAAATTATAAATAAAGAAGGTATTTTAATGTAAAGGGAAATTTAGGGGGTTGTAAGATATCTTTGCACTCCTTCGGCTGTTTTCCGCCCCTGGGCAATGGCTTTAACCACCAAGGATGCCCCCAGTACGCTGTCACCTGCAGCAAATACTCCTGGAGTGGAAGTCATTTGGTTGGTATCAACAATAATATTTCCTTTGGGGTTAATTTTGATATTAAGATTTTTCAGCAAGGGTCCGTGCTCAACATGGAGAAATCCGGTGGCTAGGAGTACCAGATCTGCCTGAATAGAAAACTCTGAACCCGGAATTTGACGAAATTCAGCCTTTCCTGTCTTGTCTGATTGATACCATTCCAACTTAACACATTCAAGTTGTTTAACCTTATTATTATCACCTACAAATTTTTGCACTAAAATACTCCATAATCGCTTACATCCTTCCTGATGGGAACTGGAGGAACAGAGAATATTAGGCCAGGTTGGCCAGGGATTATTAAGGGAACGTTCAAGGGGAGGCTTGGGTAGTATCTCGATTAGAACAATTTTATCAGCTCCCAAACGCCGTGCAGTTCCTACACAATCTGCACCTGTATCTCCACCACCAATCACTACTACATTCTTATCCTTTACTGTAATCTGTTTTTCAGGTCTGAGTGTGTCGCCAGCCAAGCGCCGGTTTTGCTGAATCAGAAAATCCATGGCAAAATGTATAGATTGTAAATTACTTCCAGGTACATCAAGAGATCGAGGCACAACAGCACCGGTAGCTATCACCATAGCATCAAAGCTGCGTTTCATATAGCGGGCAGAAATATCAATCCCGGCATCCACCCTGGTCTCGAATATAACTCCCTCTTTTCGCAGGTGCTCGAGGCGCCGGTCAATGATCCATTTTTCCATTTTAAAATCAGGAATTCCATAGCGGGGAATTCCTCCAATCCGATCCATTTTTTCAAAGACTACCACTTCGTGTCCATATCGGGCCAGTTGTTGAGCAGCAGCAAGTCCTGCTGGTCCTGAACCAACAATGGCTACTCTTTTCCCGGTTTTATACTGAGAAGGCTCTGGCTGAATCCAACCCTTTTGCCATCCCTGTTCGATTATTTGAAGCTCAATGTGTCGAATCAAGACAGCAGATTGATTGATGGAAAGGGTACAGGCAGCTTCACAGGGAGCCGGACAAATACGGCCGGTTATTTCGGGAAAATTATTGGTTATATGTAGTAATTCCAATGCTCGTTTCCAGTGACCTCTATGTACCATATCGTTCCAATCTGGAATGCGATTTTGTAATGGGCAGCCGAAGGCATGACAACTGGGTACACCGCAGTACATACAGCGTGCAGCTTGTTGGGTCAGTGATTCAACCGGTAACAATTCTTCAAATTCTTTAAAATCCTTAATCCGCTTTTTCACAGCTCGCTTAGGCGGATCCAGACGTTCATATTTCATAAAACCTGTGTGATTAACCATACACTTCCTCGGTTGCTGATACGGTCACCCGGTCGGTATCTTCCTTAAGGTGAATTCTTTCCAGGACTTGGCGATAATCAATAGGCATGACTTTCACAAACAGGGGTAAATGGGTATCCCAGTTTTCCAGCAGCATTTTTGCCCGTGTACTATTGGTAAAGCGAAAATGCTTTTCCAGCATAGACCGCAGGAGCATTCGATCTTCTTTGCTCCATACACTTTCCAGATCAACCATATCCAGATTGCATCTGGTGTCAAACAACTCGTTTTCATCATATACATAGGCAATACCACCACTCATTCCAGCGGCAAAATTATTTCCGGTGGAACCAATAACCACTACTACACCACCGGTCATATATTCACAGCAGTGATCTCCTACTCCTTCCACCACTGCACTTCCTCCGCTGTTTCGTACCGCAAATCGTTCGCCAGCCATACCATTGATATACAATTCCCCACCAGTGGCACCATAAAGCACAACATTACCGCAGATGACATTTTCGTGAGATAAAAATTTTGCTCCTTGAGGAGGAATCAACACAATCCTTCCTCCGGTCATACCTTTTGCCAAATAATCATTGGCATCTCCTTCCACCTGAATACTGATTCCCGGAGCTAAAAAGGCACCCAGACTCTGTCCGGCTGACCCCTTGAAACTGAGTTGAATGGTATCTTCAGGTAATCCCTCTGACCCATATTGTTGAATGATTTCTCCACTAATCCGGGTTCCAATGGTTCGGTGGACATTTCGTATAGTTGTTTCGATCTTAACCTTTTCTTTCTTTTCCAAAGCGGAATTAACTTGCTTCAACAATCTACTATGCAAACTAGTTACCCGGTTTGGATTCTTATGAGATAAGGAATGCCGGGGTGCATCTTTCCTTTCACTTAGGGAAGAAAGTAGAGGGGAGAGATCCAGGTTGCTGGTTTTCCAGTGACCAAGCGCGGGTTGAAAATCAAGGACATCCACTCGGCCGATCATATCGTCCAGGGTGCGAAAACCAAGCTGGGCCATAATTTCACGCAGCTCTTCAGCAATAAATCGGAGAAAACATTCGATATATTCCGGTTTACCTTTAAATCGGGAACGAAGCTTAGGATCCTGGGTTGCTATACCTGTGGAGCAGGTATTTAGATGACATTTACGCATCATTACACAACCCAAAGTAATTAAAATGGCGGTCCCAAACCCAAACTCCTCAGCTCCCAGTAAAGCCGCTATAGCCAGATCACGTCCGGTTTTCAGCTGACCATCCACCTGAATGCGAATCCGCTCCCGAAGGTTGTTTCCTATAAGGGTCTGCTGGGTCTCGGCCAGGCCCAATTCCCAGGGAAGTCCTGCATGTTTGATGGCTGTAAGGGGGGAGGCACCGGTACCACCATCCTGTCCTGAAATCAGTACTGTATCAGCATTTGCTTTTGCCACACCAGCGGCAATGGTACCCACTCCAGCTTCCGAAACCAGTTTGACCGATACCCGAGCCCGGGGATTTACTGATTTTAAATCAAATATTAATTGAGCCAAATCTTCAATAGAATAGATATCATGATGAGGAGGAGGAGAAATCAGAGTTACCCCAGGAGTAGTATGACGGACCTTGGCAATCTCTTTGCTTACTTTGTGTCCCGGAAGCTGTCCTCCCTCTCCTGGTTTAGCCCCTTGAGCCATTTTTATCTGAATTTCATGGGCATGGACAAGATATTCGGTGGTAACCCCAAAGCGGCCGGAAGCCACCTGTTTGATAACGGAACCCCTGCGATCACCGTTGGGTAAAGGAATGTTGCGGGCCGGATCTTCACCTCCTTCACCGGAATTGCTTCGTGCACCAAGTCGGTTCATAGCAATGGCAATAGCTTCATGAGCTTCCGGGCTGATGGAACCAAAGGACATAGCAGCGGATACGAACCGAGAGAGAATCGATGCTGCTGGTTCCACTTTATTCAAAGGGATGGGATCACGTTTTTTAAAATGGAATAGACTGCGCAGGGTAACTTGTTCCTTGGATTGGTCATTGACCAAGCTGGTATACTCCTTGAAAACAGAATAATTTTTAGTACGGGTTGCTGACTGGAGTTTGTAAATCGCCTCAGTATTCCAGAGATGTTTTTCTCCTCCTACTCGGTAATGGTAAGCACCACCAACATCCAGTAATTTGTCCGGCATGCCTTGGAGGGGATATCCTCGACGGTGTCGCATTATGGATTCTTCAGCGATCTCTTTCAGACCTATACCTCCGATACGCGAAGTTGTACCGCAGAAGTAAGTATTAACAATTTTATTGTTCAACCCTACAGCTTCGAAAATTTGGGATCCGAAAAAACTATGTAAAGTTGATATCCCCATCCGACTCATGGTTTTTAAAAGGCCTTTTTTAACCGCAGTGACATATTCATCCATGGCATTTTCCGGAGTTAAGGGCTTTTCTAGTAAGTCGGATGCAGCCATATTTCCTATAGTGTAAAAAGCTAAATAGGGACAGATGGCATCAGCTCCGTAGCCTATAAGGAGAGAAAAATGCATTACTTCCCGGGCCTCACCTGTTTCGATAATCAGACCGGCTGAATGACGGAGTCCTTTTTTGATCAAGTGATGATGAAGAGCCGAGGTAGCTAAAAGAGAAGGAATGGGAGCATGATCTTTATCTACATTTCTATCAGAGAGAATAAGCAGAGTACATCCCTTAGCAATACATTTCTCAGCCTGTTTGAATAATTTTTGTAAAGCGGATTTCAGGGTAGTTCCGTCGTTGTTGACCGGGAAAATCAGATCAATTGTCATGGGAACCACATCAGGATGGTTTGCCTCTTTTATGCGGGCCATATCCCGAATACTCAAAATGGGATGACTTAATTTTAGACCCCGGTACTGTTCGGAAGTCTCTTCCAGAAAATTTTCTTCTCCTCCCAGAAAACTTTCCAGGGACATTACCAATTCTTCTCTCAGAGGATCTATGGGCGGATTGGTCACCTGAGCAAACAACTGTTTGAAATATGAGAACAGTAACTGGGAACGATGTGAAAGTACGGCCAGAGCTGTGTCATTTCCCATAGATCCCACTGGTTCCTGACCCCGGGATGCCATGGGGCTGACTATCATTTTCAGCTCTTCATCGGTATATCCAAACACATGCTGTTTGCGAAGCAGTACTTCTGGTTCGATAGTGGGAACCCGGGAAGGCATAAATAATCCTCTTAAGGTAATCTGTTTGTCTTTCACCCACCTGCGGTAGGGGCTCTGCCTGGATATCTTGGCTTTGATTTCTTTATCCGGCACGATTCGGTTTTGTTTCAGATCCACCAAAAACATTTTACCGGGTTGAAGACGCCCCCGACTTCTTATCTGAGTTCCGGGCACTTTCAACACGCCGGTCTCTGATGCCAGGATTATTAAACCATCTCTGGTGATGGTGTATCGGGCAGGCCGTAAACCGTTCCTGTCCAAGGTGGCACCGATGTATCGACCGTCGGAAAAAACCAAAGCAGCCGGGCCATCCCAGGGTTCCATAATGGAGGAATGGAAAGCATAAAATGCTCGTTTATCCTCACTCATATGGATTTTAGCTGCATGGGCTTCCGGAACCATCATCATCATGGCATGAGGTATGGAGCGCCCTGCCATGACCAGTAATTCCAGGACATTGTCAAACATAGCTGAATCACTTCCTTGGCTGACAATGACCGGCTTAATTTTTTCGATATCTTCTCCAAAAAAATCTGACTTCATTACCGATTCCCGCATACGCATACGATTAATGTTGCCCTTAAGTGTATTAATTTCACCGTTATGAGCCAAGTAACGAAAAGGCTGGGCCATATTCCAGGTTGGTAGTGTATTGGTACTGTATCTCTGATGCACTAAGGCAAAAGCACTGACAAAGGTATGGTTGTTCAGATCAGGATAATAAAGAGGAAGCTGGGTGCCGGTTAAAAGACCTTTGTAAACAATTGTTCGATGAGAAAGACTAACCACATAAAACTGACTGAAGTCTTTTTCTTTCCAACCAGATATTTCTTTTTCCGCCAGTCGGCGAATGATGTACAATTTTCGTTCAAAATCCTCCAGGAGGATTTTTCCCCGGGACACAAAAAGTTGATAAATTTTTGGTTCAGTGATACGGGCAAAATTACCCAGGTGGTGAGATTGTACTGGTACCTGCCGCCATCCCAGGATTTTTCCCCCTTCTTGCTGGATAATATTTTTAAGTGCTTTTTTGCATTGTTCAGCTAAATTTTTTTCAGAAGGTAGAAAGATCATTCCCACACCGTACTCTCCCGGATCCGGCAGTTTAATATCACGGCATTCCTGCTGGAAAAAAGCATGGGGAAGTTGTACAAGAAGGCCAGCGCCGTCTCCGGTTGACTTATCACCACCAACAGCTCCCCGGTGTTCCAGATTCACTGAAATTTTAATTCCTTTTTCTACGATAGAATGTTTAGGGATTCCGTCTATTCGAGCGACGAAGCCGGTACCGCAGCTATCATGTTCAAAAGCAGGCGTGTATAATCCCCGGGATTCCGGAACGCCTGCTGTATTGCGTTGAAAATAATCTTTCCTTGTCATAATAAAACTTCTTCATTTAGAAATTGTTAAATATTATTTATATGTTGTTTATTCCTCCTCAACTATCATAATACAATTGAAATTCAAAAGGATGGGGTCGCAAGGCAAGCGGATCCAGCTCAAAATCTTTTTTGTAAGTGATCCAGGTTTGGATCAGATCATCAGTGAAAACACCTCCTTTGGTGAGGAAGGAATGATCCTTTTCCAGCGCTTCTAAAGCTTTTCCCAGTGATGGGGGAACTTTATGGTTTCCTGCCAATTCTTCGGGACTCATTTCGTAGATGTCGCGATCCAGGGGTTCACCGGGGTCGATTTTATTTTCAATTCCGTCAATAACCGCCATAAGTATAGCTGTAAAAGCAAGATAGGAATTACAGCTGGGATCCGGGCATCGAAATTCAAATCGTTTTGTTTTAGGATCACTGTGGTACATAGGAATGCGGACGGCAGCCGAACGATTCCTCTGCGACATAACCAGATGAACCGGCGCCTCAAATCCGGGAACAAGTCGGCGATAGGAATTTGTGGTAGGCGCTGCAAAGGCAAGAACTGCTGGAGCATGCTTTAGCAATCCCCCAATGGCATGGAGGGCCAATTGACTTAATCCAGCATATTTGTTTCCTCCAAAAAGCGGTTTCCCTTTTTTCCATAAAGATACATGGGTGTGCATTCCGCTACCGTTATCTTCAAAAATGGGTTTGGGCATAAAAGTAACAGTTTTGCCTGCTCTTCGTGCCACATTCTTGATGATATATTTAAACCACATGAACTGGTCGGCCATCCTGACTAGTTCTGCATACTTCATATCTATTTCTGCCTGCCCCCCGGTTCCTACCTCGTGATGGTGGGCTTCCACTTCGATCCCTACTTTTTGCATTTCATCCACCATATCTCCGCGTAAATCGTGATAGGTATCAGTAGGACTTACTGGAAAATATCCTCCTTTGTAGCTTGGCTTATATCCGAGGTTGGGTTCTTCAATACGATTAGTATTCCAAGCTCCTTCCACAGAATCAATTTGATAAAATCCTGTATTCTGTTTTTGTTCGAAACGGATTTCATCGAAGATAAAAAATTCGGGTTCCGGTCCGATGTAGCAGACATCGGCAATACCTGTCTTTTTAAGGTATTTCTCTCCTTTCCAGGCCACATGACGCGGATCGCGGGAATAATCCTCTTTGGTAATAGGATCCACAATCTTGGCAAGCACACTGATGGTGGGTTTTTTGAAAAAAGGATCGAGGCATACCGTATCGGCGACAGGAACTCCTAGCATATCGGACATATGGATACCTTGCCATCCTCTAATTGATGAACCATCAAATCCCACTCCATTGATAAAAGTTTTTTCATCCCAGGAATCGACTGGAAAAGTACAGTGCTGCCACGTTCCGAGGAGATCAGTAAACTTTAAGTCAACCATTTTTGCATTATGTCTTTTGGCAAAATCAAAAAATTTTTTTGAGGTCATACAAAATCCTCCATTAAAATTAAAAATTAATAAAAGTACAATATTTGAATAGGGAATATCTGATATGATTTAAATTAACACCGTTACAGTCTCAGAAAAAATATGGCTGGGGCGGGAAGACTCGAACTTCCAATATCCTGGTTAACAGCCAGGCGCATTGCCAATTATGCTACACCCCAAATAGTCGTATTCAGTTAATTTAAGTATATATTCGCAATAGTTATGCCAGAAGTAAGACATATAAGAATACATCTAGAATTTAAGAAATTACATATACCTAATGACTTGAAAATACAATGTTTAAAAGAGGGGACTGGAAAAAAAAAATTTAAAATGAAGCATAGAAAATGAAAGAAATAAAAGACAATATTGTAATTTTAATAAATATTTAATACATTTATGTAGTATTTTCGCATTTTTAGCTAAAATAAATAAGAAATAACGGGGTAAATGACTGTTATAAATTGAAATATTGTATTTAAAACCTACAAAATGAATTATGAATCTCTATTTGGTAAATCATTCAGAGAAAACAAGATGGATTATAAATTCATAATTACAATTTTGTAGGAATTTTAATAATAAGATACATTAATGTATGTAATGTACATTATTACCTTATCTGACTAACTCTTTATCCTTTGTCCTTTTCCTTTTATTTCTACCAGTTACTTTTTGGTCTCCGTTTACCAAACTGAGCCGAGCAGGGTGCATTCCTGGTTACGTATTCTTTTAAAATATCACACCAAAGGGCAGAAAAAGTTCGACAGCTTTTTGCCCCATCAATATCCCTATCCACAGGAAATGAGGCGTGTTCACATTGCGGGGTACAAAAACGAATACGGGAAGAATTAACTCCGGCATTTTTATCTTTTTCCGTCATAATATTTTTTAATCATCAATATAAATTAAAATAACCTTGGTTAGTATGATGGTGAATTTTTTATAAAAAATCAAGGTAAAAGATAATAAATTTAGGTAAGGAAAGAGAATTCTGTTAACACTTATTTTCCCTTAACCGGGTAGAATGAAATTTGTATCTTAAAATTGTGCTGTCAATCTTAATTCCAGGGAATTGGACAGATTATCTTTTACAGAATCCAGTTTATCCCTGAATATGGTGGATAAACGGAAACGGAGAATAAAGATTGAAGTCGGGTAAATATCCAAAGCCAGGGTATTGGTATAACTGTTAACAGCTGTATTCAAATTCGAAGATGAATGCTGATAAAATGAGGAAGAAAGGTCATTGCGGACTTCTGCTCTTATTTTACCGGTTTCAGAATGACGCCATCGATAAGTTATTCCTACCAAGGGAGAAAAATTGGATGTAATTTCTTTTATGCTTACTAAGGTTTTATCTTCTTGCAGATAGGCCAGATTGATTTTAGTCTGCAGTTTGTCGTTCCATCGATGCTCCACCCAGAGCATAGGATTGTATCTGATGGTATGTTTATAGAGATCGATATTATCTTCAGTGTAAAAATATTGCAGAGTGATCAGGGATTGAGGGGATGGTTGGTATTCAACTTTATTATGAAACCGTTTACCTCTGGTTTGAGATCTGCTATCCAGATGTTTGGAGTCAAAACGAAAAAATTCCAGTCCGGTATATAGAAAGAGAGAAGCAGTGGGTCTCCACTCACCCCGTAATTGATACAGCATATTATCTTCCCCTACATTCAGGGCTTTTGATTCGGTTAGCTGCCATAATTTTTCCTTCCACTTCAATTTCCGGGTATTATCTTCCAGGGTTCCTTTCCAGCCGGGATTAAGATTTATTTCAAAGGTAAAAGGCGATAAGAATCGTACCCACTGACCGGGGAAAAAACGAATGTTTGACTGCAGTAGTCGTTGCAGGGTTATAGAAGAAATCCCGGAAGGTGATAAATCAAACCTTTGAGCAATTTCACTCTGGTAACGTACATTCAGGTTAATTCCCTGAATCCTGTCTACAGTTGCATCCAAAAACCATTTCTGCTGCCGGGTTAAGGGACGTTTTCCCCGGTTATCGAGATTCTGCATGGTTACGCTTTCTCCCCGATAATAAGCATTAATCTGTATAAGATTTACAGGAGAACAATCAATGCGAAAATAGCGGTTGTCATATAATCTATTAGGGGAATGATCAGCATGAGTATTAGTACTATCCCTGGACTCCCAGCTTTTTCTCCATACTCCGTAAATACGTATGGATTTAAGGGAAAGCATATCCAAGATTGAGGCAGGAATCTTATATTCCACTTCTCCCTTTACGGTTTGCTTGGAGGATTGATATTCTTCTGTCTTAAGAGTACGGTGTCTTAAAGAAAGGGATAAAGCTGGCAGTTGTTTTTTATTCAGTAAAAGTTTTCCACTCAGGTTTTCTTCCTTATTATGTTTTCCCGAAATAGTTTTTGGGGTTTGCTGCTGAGACCATTGACCTGTAATATCCAGAAAATCTAGGGGTAATACAGTTACTCCTGCAGCTAACCGCTTCTCCATTTCACCTAACTGGAATTTTCTGGGAAAAAGATTTTTAAATTCGGAATCATATTTTTCATATTCCGAATACAGTCGTATCCGTTGTGAACTTATATCGGTTCTGATATGAAAACTGCTGCCCTTGCTTTCCCTTCCCAGACTCTGGGCAAGTTCAGGAGTTAATTTGAAATCCAATCCCTTTATTTTCCCTTTAAATTCCCCAAAAAAATTAATACCTTGCATGGATCCAGAATCACTTCCCGAGTTTTCTTCATCATAAGCAAATCCATTCACTTCCATCAGTATATTATCCGAAGGTCCGAATCCAATTCCGCCTAAATGAAATTTTTCCGATGAATTCTGGTAAAATTCATACTTTACTTTTATCTCACTATCTTCTGCAACTATTCCTTCCTTAAGAATAAGCAGGGAACCACTGGTATAATCAATTATATAATCTTGCCCTGCGGTCAGAATATCCCCATCCACGGTAACCGTCTCCGTTCCCCGAATCAAGCGGTTATGTTTTAACATAAAAATAGAAATTTCGGTTTCAAACTGGATATGCATCAGAAAAGAAGACAGGGGATTTTCTATCTGATATACAGCCTGGGGAAAAGGTTGGGGGGAGGGAAAAGACAGAATCCCTTCTCTGGTATCTATCCATTCCGGATCAACTCTTCCATCTCTATTCCCATCCAGGCCGAATTGGAAAATAGGTAAATCCTTTCCAGTCGAATCAGTAATCTGCAGGCTGAAACTGGAAGGAATAATTTTCATTCCGTCCACAAAGTATCGATTCAGCATGGTATAAGAAGATTTCTCAGTAGTTTTTAACACCCGTTCCCAGGGTAAGCCTGCCGATTTTGCTTTCAGGATCATGACAGCTGATGGAGATAGTGGTCTGGTCAGCATTAATATACCTTTATCATGATCAACAACATAATCCTCAAAAGGCAGGAGTTTATCGAAATCTCCTTTTATGCCTCCTATGGTAAAGTCAATCAGCGTATTGCGGGTATTGGTTTGTTCATTGCCATCATCAACAAAGATCTGTTCCGAGTTTTTATCCAGATCAATGCCTGTATCAGTAGTATCCCAGCAAAAATAGGTATAGGGGATGTAATCGACATCTCGAAGGGAAATTCGGGCCTCATGCATATTTCCGGTGAAAAATTCAGTGTCCTGCCCTGTTGTTTTTTCACCACTCCAGACCTTGGCTGATACCAGACTCCGGCCGTATTGCTCTGTTTTGGATCCGGTTTCCAACCGACCTGAAACTCCGAATATGCCGATAGACGGAATCAGATGAGTCTTACCCTGTTCATAACGAATATCTCCCCAATTTACTTCCTGCACCAGATCCTTCTTCAACCCTTTATATCGAATACCATACATGGTCTGATTGAAATCTGTATCATCATAGAATCCATTAATTGTTTGTCCTTTAGGAAGAGTCAGCTGAGATTTCACATCTCTTCGGTGAGCTATATCATTTTCGCTTTGGGATTGATCCGTCTCCAGATCAAAAGAGTGGGAGAAATTAAAACGAGAATTCCAACGGCTGCCGCTGATCCCGAGTTGCGCCTTGGGTGTAATTTGTACAAAACTTCCCTTTTCCTGATCCAGGGAAACATAAGGAGTTTTTCTCTGTGATAATATGCTTACATCTTTCAGAGGATATACTCTCCAGCGATTTTCCTGAGGTATATAATAGTCAATAGTTGAATTATTTATCAGAAAAACCTGACTCCGGAAAGTGGCTATGGCGTCATACTGTTGGGAGGAGAGTCCATGTGCTTTCCCATAATAATCCCAGCTTTTTATTTGCTCATCAAATACTGCTATACCGGTTTCAGTGACAAACCAACGCTTGCCCTGGCTAAAGGCCATAGCTTTTACTGATGAATCGGGAAGATGAATTTGTTCCTGAAATGGACGCCAGAGAATGTTGGCCGGATCATAGATAAATACTCCTGCAGTGGTGGCAGACCAAAATTTTTCATTGTCAACCACCAGGTCTTGTATGTTGGAAAATTTCAGTTGATCATTTTCGGGGAAGGAAAGAATAGAATGAAGCTGTTTGTTAAATCTCAGGGGGCCCTGATCAGTAAACAACCAGAGGTAATCTGTGGTGGGATATATAAATTTTATTACCGAGGATATACTGTCATGAAGAATAGGATATACACGCCATTTTTCAAAATTTATATCATATTCGACCAGACCTTTATAGGTGGAAAGATACACCAGATCCTCTTCCACAATCACATCTGTAACTACGGAGTCAGGAAGACCATCTTCAAGGGTAAAGTGTTCCCATTCCTGAATGAGTTTATCAAAACGGGCAGCTCCCCTGTCGGTGGCTACCCATACATAGTCTTCCTGAAAAGCTATGGAATTAACCTTATTGCTGGGAAGACCGTTTTCTTGATTATAAACCAGCCATTTATTCAGACGAATATCACCAAATGCTGTACCTTCGGGGGTGACTACCCAGAGATATTCTCCGTCATATTGAATTAGTTGAATACGGTTGGAAGGGAGACCATTGTGCTTGCCGTATATTGTCCAGGTGTCATCCTCAGCATGATACTGATATAATCCCCGGGGAGTACCAATCCAGAGTTTATCTTTTACAACCAGGTGGGGGAACCGCCGTTTAGGCCAGTATTTTTTTACCTGGGAAAAAGCGGGAAATAGGCTCAGAAATACAAATAACCAGGAAAGCCAGATATTCCTGGTACAAATAACCTTGGAAAGGGATTTTATAATTTATTTTCCTTATATAAAATGTCATATTTATAACATTCTAATCCCATACCTTTTATTAGAGGATAGCTTTGCGGATGATCATATTATCAATATTTATCTCTCCAATTCCTAATTGGGAAGCCCGGTAAAGATGTTTAACTGTTTTTGCGGTCAGAAAACGATTATTCCAGGGTGCCAGGCCTACGGCATAGGCATCCACAGCCAAGATATTAGTACTAGCTACAATGGTGTTCAAATTCTGCACTTTGCCCGGACCGGTAGGGCCGGCAGTTATCAGGGCACGAGTGGCATCCAGTATGGTAAGCTGGGGTTGCATTATCAAAGCCAGTTCAGCAATGGCAGTATGCAGATCAGTTCCCTGATGTAAATAACTTCTATCCCAGATTAGTCCCATCAGGTTTTTCAAACCAAAACTTACCTGAGTGGCTGAATGAGATTTGGCACAGGGCAGATTGATAATCAAATCAGCTCGCTGGATAAGCTTGGCTATTTTCACCTTGGTGAGTGCTTTTCCCCCGGGAACCGGAACTTCCCTGAAAAAATTTTCCTGTTGTATGGGAATGATGTTTACCTTATCCATATTAGAAAGCATTTCCATTATACCAGTTTTATGGAAACAGATATCGGTTTTACGCATGGTATTATCTGCAATGATTACTCTTTGGGCACCAGCATCCAGGGTAAGCTGGGTAACAGCTTTTACAACTTCCGGGCTGGTAGTGGTTCCCCAGGTTTTGGAATTAGGAAAAGATACATTGGGTTTAATCAGTACTGTACTGCCAGGTTGTACGAAACTGCCTATCCCCCCCACCAGCTCGATGGCTTTGCTGACTGCGTTGGGGGGGGTTCCCTTAACTACAGCCACTACTGGTGAAGAAGGGGATAAGGGGATGCTTTCTGATGGCAATCCTGGGAAAAGCATCCCTGCGGTTAGGGCACTCCCCAATTTGGCCGAGTATTCCAGAAAGGCTCTTCGAGATATGGGATTTTTTAATTTTATATTTTCATTCTGCATGGAGATTCAATTTTTTAATTATGAAATTTTTGCATCCATATTGGTAGCAAAGGTTTTAAGAACGTTCAATGCCTCATCCAAACCTGAATCAATAGTGAGTGATACGAAATATTTCGATTTCCAGAAGATAATTTTCTGAGAGAGGAAAAATCGTTCTATTCTTGCCTCTTCACCTGCTTCAGACCAGACCAGGGGATTAACTAAACGGGTAGCTAATTCCTGAAACAATGCCTGCGCATTTTCCTCTGATTGCTGATCGAATACCCGAACTTCCATAATAGTTGAGTTTTCCAATACAGTGCCGGAATAGCTCTGCATGGCTCCTTCCCTAAATCCATATTTAGTGTAATCGGGTTCTTCTCCATTGATATATTGGTTCAATTCACTGCTGCTGGTAGCCCACCAGGTATTTCCTGTGCTCACCCATCCGCTTATTTCATTATCCTGGGGAAGCAAATCGGTTATGGTGACTATTTCAGGATTGGTAGAATTTTTTTTAGAACAGGTAAGAGAACTAATTAAGATTATGCTAAACAGCAGAACAACATATTTACGATTCATATTATTTCTCCTTCAAACAAGATTGATAATGTCCTTCTATTATTACAAAATTTTGCTAATTATTTTTTTTCTTTTGCTTATATCCTCTATTTTCCCTATCCCCTTATAGCTAATTCTTTTAAGAACCATTATACTCAACTCAACGCAGCAACTGCATTTTTCTGGCTTGGCTGTATCCATCCACTGTAAGACGGACTATATAAATTCCACTGGGAACTGGTACGCCGAATGTATTGGTCCCATCCCATCTAAGGCGATGAAATCCAGTATTCTGTCGCTGATGCACCATTCTCCTTAATAATGAACCTTTTACATTGTATATGCCCAGATCAACGTAGGATGACTTCATTAATTGATAAGCAATTATAGTGCTGGCATTGAAGGGATTGGGATAATTCTGATATAGTCGAAATCGTTTCGGAATCTTTCCTCCATTTTGTTCTTCTATGGTGGTGGGATCTGTTTCCCCGGTGGGTTCTTCCACAGAGAAGGTACTTGAGAATTGACTGATATTTTCATCCGCACAAAGAACGATTTTGATCCGGTAGTCATCTCTGATCTCCCAATCAGTGGTATCCAAATTCAGGGTACCGCTGCTGTCTGCTTCCTTAGCAACATATATCCAGAAAGTGCCGCCCTTATAAAGGGCAATATTCACCTTTCCCGGCCAGCCTGACCAGTTCACCTTGACCCACTCTCCCTGGGTGACAGTGGTCTGGTTCAGAGAAACCGAGCCGGGTGAAAATGGAGAGGTAACAGAGAAAGTACTAGAAGACTGGCTGATATTTTCATTGGCCTGCAGCATGATCTTAATCTGGTAATCATTTCTGATCTCCCAATCAGTGGTATCCAAATCCAGGGTACCGCTGCTGTCTGTGACCTTAACTGCATACATCCAGAAAGTGCCATCCTTATAAAGGGCGATGTTCACCTTTCCCGGCCAGTCTGACCAGTTCACCTTGACCATCTCTCCCTGGGTAACAGTGGTCTGGTCCAGAAAAACCGAGCCGGGAACAGAGGGCGAGGTAATGGTTACCAAGTCGATTTGCTCCGGATCATCTATACCAAGATTATATGGTTCTTGGGAAGCAGAGTGAATATAGGCAGCTCGATATAAGGATTTACATCCGTTGTCCTCCAGTAATTGAGCACCTATGCTGTCCAGAGCTACAGGATCGGTACTCAGAATCAGACTTTGGGGAGTGATTTGAGGAGGTCCTCCCGGTCCCCCTGAAATAATTCCCATAAGGGCATCGTTTATACAAACAACTTGTTTATCCCGGATGGGTGAGAGTGCATTTAAGGCTGGTATAAAGGGGTTACAATAGTTACCATGTATATGTCCTGGTTGTTGGCAGGTGCCGTAATGATTTTTCATACTTAAAGTCACGCCGGCAGTTCCGTGATTTTTTAATACAGAGAGATTGATCAAATAATCAATGGATTCGGTGAGGATCCGGCTGAGTTTCTGGGTGCTGCCATGAATATTATAGGATTTTTTGGAATAGCCGACGCCATTTTGGTTACTTCCGAAACACCGGACTCCAGTATCACTAGTATTGATAGTGTATCCTGCATTTCTTAATTCCCGGTTAGTTCTATCCCAGATTATTATATTATTTTCCGGAAAGGATTCATTTTCAACCGTCATACGTTTTAATCCCTGCACAATGGCATTGGCAACCCGGGGATGACTGGAAAGCGATTTATTAATACAGTTTACTTTAATGCCAATAACAGAATTTAAAGTGAGATCAGGGAACAGACTTTTCCAGGCTTCCCCCACATTATCGATATCAGTAAGATCACAGATACCAACATCCATCATAACCTGTACAACATTCTCATCAATAACGGATGTAGGAATGGCACTATCATCCTTGACCATAACAACCCGGGAATTGTCTGATACTCTCCGGGGTTCTTTTATATATTTTGTAACAAAAAAGGGAGAAAAAAGTAAGCCAGTAGTGGCTCCGGCTGTTTTTTTTATGAATTCTCGTCTGGAAAACGGTAATTTAGAATTAATATTTTTAGATTTTTTTTTCACATATTGCCTTTAATGAGCTTATTTACTCTAAAAAATCTTATATTTAATAACTTCCATTACTAAGTATTCTTACTTATTTAATAATTTTTATTAAATAATACCCATCATTTAACGTTAGAAATTTTTTTAAAGTTCCCCAAAAATATATTTTCACAGATATTTTTTTAATAAGATTTTTGACTTACGTATATTATTTCAATTTTTTCCCAATGAAATATTCCCTCTGAATGAAATCAAAACGATACTATTACTGCTAAATTTGCTTTTAAGATTTTATTATCGGTTATTAAACTGTATGTTATTAATCAACAGTCCAAATCGATCTTGATATTTTCCAACTTCCATCTTTTTGTCGTTTTAATATTCTCATCAGTTTACCGCTTCCGGTTAATATTTTATCATTTTTTTTGGATTTATAGGCGCCACTGTATAGACCCCATTCATAGGCATATTCACCCATAACTTTTATTTCTTTAAAATCATGCTTATATTCTATCAACGTATAGTCTTTCTGGTCTTTAAAATTTTTTTCCAGCATTTTTTTTAGCCCCTCTTTTCCTCTAATAATTTCACCTTCCGCTGGAATCACTATACCATCCTCTGCAAAGAGAGACAATAAGGTCCTTATATCACCTTGAAAAGAAGCAACCTTATCTTTTGCATGCAGTTCTTGGATTGCCTGAAGGGCAAGGTCTTCCGAATTTTTATTTTCAACACAGGTGCAGAATATTACAGCCGAAATTAACAGAACATATAAAAGATTACTCATTGATATACTCCCTTTTTTAAGAAATAAGGAATCTTTGGTTTAAATAGAAATTAGTCTTTAGTTAGTTATACGGGAATTTATTATCATCAACCCCAGCTCTATGCCTACTTCTCCGGGATCAATCCAATCGCTGTCTGTATCGTACCGTTCCACCAGTACTAAATTTAGTTCTGGTACAATCACTAAGACATGAACACCTACGCCGGTATGATAATAGCCTGAATAACCGATTAGAGTGGCTATTAAGGAACCTTCCGGGAAAACATCCCACATATACCCATACCCTATACCGGAAGCGCTATCTACAGGTGAATAGGCGGTTGTACTTTCATCAATCCAGGCACGGGAAATTATCCGGTTTTCCTTCCACATTCCATTTTTTTGATACAGTACCCCGAATCTTGCCATATCCCTTGCACTCATCCTGAAATGATAGGCCGGATGCTGGGATTTTTCCATCTCATACTTATAATAACAGTTTTCAATCGCAAAATCTTCCATACCCACAGGCCCGGCTATCTTGTTGTTGAATTCCTCGAATATCTTGGTTTCGGTTTCTTGTTCAAAAATGGTACCCAGTACATTAAAATCCCAATTATTATAATAATAGAAAGTGCCCGGAGGATGGCTTCCTCGTTCCGGGCGGGTTGCAATCATGACAGGATCTTCCGAAGCAGCTTCATGATAGACACCGGAGCGGGATTTCAATAAATCTCTTACGGTTGCTTGTTTTTCAGCCTCAGTCAGGCTGGGGGAGATATCATCAATATTTAGCTCTTCCAGGGTTGCATCGAGGTTGATAGTACCCTGCTCAACATAAATACCGTAAAGTGCACTTAAAAATGGCTTTCTGATAGAATGGCATAAATAATTCTTAGTTATCTCACCCCAGGAAAAGAACACTTTTCCTTCACATAGTGCCATTACGGCAGCATAGCCGCTTTGTTCTGCAAATTGTTTTGCCAGGTTGAGTTTTTCAGATGAATAACCAACCTCTTCAGGGTCAACATACTCGAGTCGATTTCCCTTATTTTCTGATGAAGCAGGATTTTTCGAGCAATTAATAGTAATACTTATGTTTAGTAAACCAATTATGATACATACTCTAACCAGATAAAAATACTTAATTATTTTTGTTTTTTGCATCACACGTTATTCTCCTCTTAATTTTATCAGTACTTTACGAAACTTTACCAATGGTACAATAATGCCTGGTGCTGTGTAACGGACAGGTTTCTTTTTGATGCACTTCATCAGATGGTCAACTGCTTTTTCAATACTTATCATAAAGGGTTTAACTTCACCTTTTGCCATTTTTGTATCTACAAATCCTAACCGGACATTGGTAACCTGTACACCCGTATTTTTCAAAGCCAAGGCCAGACTCTCCAGATAATGGGAAAAGCCTGCTTTGGAGGCGTGGTAAGAAGGCGCCTCGGCTGAGAGTAATTCATCAGCCACGCTGGAAATACCAATGAAGTGTCCCTGTCCTTTAGTAACCATAGGGGGTATGACTGCAGCTGCGGTTTTGACCATTCCGGTTAGGTTCACCTCTATAACTTTTGGTTCAGGATTCATATTGGTGAAATCAAACAGTTTTCCGATTCCTGCAAAGTAAATACACAGATCAAATGGACCTTTTTGTGTCAATTCTTTAATCAGTTCTGAGTAGTTGCTTTTGCTCACATCAGCGATCCGGTGAATATAGGTTTTGTTGGATAGGGGTGATTTACTTCTGGATACACCCATGATTTTCCATCCGGTTAGGAGTAGTCTTCTGGTTGTTGCTAATCCAATGCCATCGGAGTTTCCAATCAGTAGAGCTTTAGGTTGCATATAGCATCTCCTTTTTTATTTTTAACCTTAACCGTTCTGGGCCAGGGATTTAATCGTCTTTACAATTAATGCCAAGCCATTGGCCCGGGTGGGTGAGAGGTGGGAGCTTAATCCGATTTTATCTATAAAATAGAGATCAGCATTTACAATATCATCAGGTGATTGATTATTTAAAACCCTGAGCAATAAAGATATGATTCCTCTGGTTATGAGGGCATCGCTGTCTGCGGCGATAAATAGTTTATTATTTCTCTTTTCTACATTAATCCAAAGGTTAGATTGACATCCTGGTATTTGATATTCTTCTTTCTTCAAATCCATATCGGAAATTTTAAGGGATTTTCCTAATTTAATCAGATGTTCATATTTATCCAGCCAGTCATCTAAACCGGAAAATTCTTTTATGATTTGATCCTGAATGTTATTAATATTCATGGTTATTTTAGCATTTGCTGTACTTTTTTTATTCCGTCTATTAAAATATCAACTTCTTGTTTATTATTATACATAGCAAAGCTGGCCCGAATGGATCCCTGTATTTTGAATCGGTTCATTAAGGGTTCGGCACAATGCTTGCCGGTGCGCACGGCAATCCCCATTTTATCCAGTAGGGAGCCAGCATCATAGGGATGAATGTCATGCAAATTAAATGATAGTGCTCCACACCTGTTTTCTGCTTTTCCATATACAGTTAGTCCCGGCAACCGGCTAAGCCTATTCAGGGCATAATTATATAATTTCATTTCCTGGTCAGTAATGTTTTTTAATCCAATATAATTTATATATTCAATTGCTGCCTTAAGACTTACTGCCCCGGCAATATTAGGAGTGCCTGCTTCAAAATTATGGGGCGGTTTTAGAAATGAGGTTTTTTCAAAATTTACGCTGGAAATCATACCTCCGCCATATCGGTAAGGAGGCATGGTATCCAGCCATTTTTGCTTGGCATATAAAACTCCTATTCCGGTTCCGGCATACATTTTATGTCCGGAAAAGGCAAAAAAATCACAGTCTAAACTTTGAACATCGACCGGGCGGTGCTGAACTGCCTGGGCGCCATCGATCAGTACCGGTATATTCCGCAGGTGGGCTACGTCGATAATTTTCTTAACCGGATATATAATTCCCAATACATTAGATACATAGGTCACTGCAATAAGTCTGGTTTTGTCAGTAATGAGCGTTTTTAATCTTTTCAGGTTGAGAGTTCCATCTTGGTTAATAGGAATTATCTTGAGAACTGCACCCTTATGCTCACCAAGCATTTGCCAGGGCACTATATTGGAATGATGCTCCATCTCAGAAATAATAATTTCATCTCCTTGGTTTATACATGCCCTCCCAAAAGAGTCAGCCACCATGTTTATTGAGTCAGTGGTTCCCTGGGTAAATATTATTTCTGAAATTTTTTTCGCATTTATGTATTTTTTTACCGTTTCTCTTGCCTCTTCATAAGCAGTGCTTGCTTGCTCACTAAGGAAGTGGACACCCCGGTGAATGTTACTGTTTATAGAGGAATAAAATTCGAATATGGCATCAAGCACCTTTTGGGGTTTTTGGGTAGTGGCGGCATTATCAAGATAAACTAATGGCTTATCATAGATTTTTTCCCCCAGAATAGGAAAATCAGCCCGAATTTTATTTATATCATACATATATGAATTTCATTGTTTAATGAGTTGGCTTACTGCAAACCATTTTTTTTTATCAGTAAAAATATTTTGAATGGTAAGCTGACTGCCCTCAACCAGAGCTTGAATGGTATTCAAAGCAAACTTGTGAGAATATTCAGTATGGATGGTTTCTCCCTTATTGATGATACTGCTCTGATTTAAATAGGGGGAGTTAATGGTAATGTCTCTTTTAGCCTTAAGGTGCATTTCAATTCGGGAGCATTGAGGGTTATAAAATGCCAGGTGCTGAAAGTCTTGAGGATCAAAATTGGTTTTTGCATATCTGTTGGCAACATTTAAAATGTTACGATTAAACTTTGCAGTTATTTTTTGACTGTCATTGTATGCTTTTTCCAGAATATCTTTTTCTTTTACCAGGTCAAAACTGAGTAACAGCATTTCTCCCGGATTCATGATATTGTTCAGATTACTTATGAATTCTTCCGCTTTGGGAGGAGTAAAATTTCCAATTGTACTGCCGAAAAAACAGAATATGCGTTTTCTCTCCCGGGGAATTAAATGGAGCTGAGTGTGAAAATCTGCTACAATACCCAGGATGGTAATATAGGGGAATTTTTTTACAAGTGTTTTTGCTGATTTTTCAATCGTTCCCATAGATACGTCAAAAGGAAGGTAACGAATGGTTTTTCTAAAATGGGGAGGGACGGATTTTAAAAGAATGGAAATTTTAGAGCAGTCACCGCTTCCCAATTCAACTATATCAATATCTTTTAGTTCATTTTTAATCAGGGAGGTAATTTTTTTAAGTAATAGCATTTCTTTCCGGGGAGGATAATATTCAGGAAGCCTGGTTATTTGTTCAAAAAGTTTTGATCCTGTATCATCATAGAAAAAAATGCTGGAGATATATTTGTTCCTGCCAGTCAGTCCGCGAAGGATTTTATTTCTCTGTACTGCAAATCCTTGATTGGGTAAAAAGTTACGTATTTCAATTTTTGGTATACGTTCAGAAATATTCATTGTTACCTTTTTTTATTCGGGAATTCCGGTTTCAAAGGGATAATTATTGTTGCTCCATTCAAACCATCCCCCGTCAAATAAGGCTATGGATGGCCACTCCATAAACCAGGCATTAAAAAAAGCTTCACTCCCCCTCCATCCGGTACCGCAATAAAAGGCATTGAACTTGTCAGAAGTTATTCCTGCTTCTGCCCAATTTTCCTCTATTTCATGATATTCCCGGGTAGTGTGATCAGGATTCCTGTAGTTTTCCATATGATAGGAATCGCTGCCGCAGTTGGCAAAAACAGCCCCGGGTATTCTTCCCTTTTTTTCAATATAATTATAACCACTTACCTCTCCGATATACTCCCGCCAGCTTCGCATACATACCAGATTTTTGTTTTTGGCTTGTAAAATTTCTTTTGCCTCAGCCAAGCCAACGGCATATTCCGGGTGAGCAGGAATTTCTATGCCAAATTCTGAAACTGGTTGTTTCTTTACTTCTTGGGTGGAAAGGTCAAACTTCTCATCTAACCAGGATTGCAAGCCCCCGTTAAGTATGCGTATATCCCGTACTCCTGCATACAGCATAATAAAAGCACTGCGAAAAGCTGCCAGATGTCCTGAACTGCTGCCTGGAAAAGCATCCTGGCTGTCAGGGAAAGAGAATCTTCCGTATAAAATTACGGCTGTATCATGACTTATACCCAAATTTTCCAAAGTTTTTTTAATTTCCTGGGGAGAACGGCGGTTCCAGGTCTCAGTTGATTCCAGGGTATTGGTATCAACATCGACTGCACCCGGGATATGCCCTTTCCGGTAGTCTTCCTTATGGCGGTAATGGGCATGACAGAGTACATATTTTTGGTTATCAAATTCCGGGGCTGTTCCTTCGTTGATAAGTTGATGGAGCCATTTAGCTGATACTAAATGGCGGTATCGGGCTAATCTTTGCATAGGATAGTCTTCATTAGAACTCCATTCCTGAACAAAATTTTGAAACACTTTTATTTTTTTATATCCTGACCGTTGAAAAAGCTGAGCAACTTTTTCGGTCTTGCCCTTATCATAGCCGTATATAATTAGGGAATGCCGGGGAGAGATGTTTTTAGAGCGTACTATTTCAATCCAGTCTATATATTCTGTCCATTTGGCAGGCAGGCTTTTGGCTCCTTTAATATGCCCGCCTCGAACCTCGTTTTGTTCCCTCCACCCATTGTAGGCATTAACTGAGCGGACGTCGATGATTTTTACATTTTGATTCTCAAGGTTACTTAATACCTCCCGGGCAGAAACTTGCATAATTTTTTCTGTTTCCGTTGCGGTAATATTATGGTTATATTTTTGAGTCATAAGTTTTATAATTTACTCCTTGTAAAAATGAATATATTTAATTCGGATATAAGATTAAACTCTACTTTTACTCATCAGTTCTGAAGGGTGAATATTTTTATTTAATACTTTCCTCTGATAGAATTTGTTTTTCCATAGTATAATCATGGATTATAATATTCTTGCCAATATCACGTTTAATGGAGCCGGTGTGCCGGAATCCCATTTTTTTATAAGCCTGAATAGCAGTTGTATTTTTATGATAGACGGTTAAACTGATTTTACTGACTTGATGTTTTCTGGCCATATTTTCCAGAAACTGCATTACCTGCTTTCCATACCCCTTTCCCCGCTGGGAGGAAAGCAAATACAATTTACTTACAAACAGTTCATCCTTTTCTTTATTCAAACAGATCCCTGCATAGCCGATTGCTTTCTGGCCAGGCTGTATCAAATAGTAGGTATAGCCCTGTTCTTTTATTTGTTTGATTATTGCCGGTTTCGACTGGAAGGTTTCGATCATGTAGGCAACGGCTTCCGGTCCGATCATTTCATTGAAATGTTCTGTCCAGATTATTTTGGCTAAACGAGCCACTGTTTCTATTTGAGGATTATTTTGAACTTTTGTGCAAAGAGTCATAATGTATAAGTTGCTCCTTAATGATATTTTTTTAATTTTATTATTTTTAGTAGTGGTTTATATCGGCATCTTCACCCATTTCATTCTTCCGTAATGTTTATAGATTCCGAATTCACCGAAATCTCTGAAGCCGCATTTTTTCCATAATGCTAACTCTCGATCAATTGCCATACCAACGATTTCCTTGTATTTATTTTTTTGAGCCGTATTGATCTGATATCTTAATAATTTAATACCAAATCCTTTATTTCTCATAGTATCTATAACCTGTATAATATGAATGTAGTAATATTTTGCCTGCTTATCGAAAAAGTCAAATATATTTCCCTGGTTAATTTCCTCCAAACTGGGTATGCGGCCTATGGGAAAGGCCAGGGAAGAAGCCACCGGCTTATGTGTCAAGTATCCTATAAGATATCCTTCCCTAAATTTTGTAATATGATTATACATTTTCATATAGTAGTCATGATCAACCTTATCTTTCCATATATCTGAGATATGTTGAGAAATAATTATAGCGTCGTTGAAATTGCTAGCTGTTTTTATTATAAAATTTTTCATAATAAATGATATGTTTTTTAGTTTTTATATAATAATTGTACCAAAACTACGTATAATATATTACTCATGTTTATTTTGATCAGTATGTGATGATTTAAAGAGATTTAATCCATGATACTATAATTAAAATAAATAGGAATAACAGTATTGAGAAAAATATATATTGGGCAATTTTTGATTCTTTTGATTTACCAGGGGTGACAAAGGTCATATTCTTGGGATCATTAAAGGCGTTTCCGAATCTGAATTTATAGAAACAATTCGAACATTGCCCGGCATTATCAGGATTTTCCTGCCCGCATTTTGGACACAGCATTTATATTTCCCCTTTTATTTATTATTACAGTTCAGAATTTAATATTCGGCTAACAGACTATAAGCAAACCAGAGTACCGGAGCCTGACCGTGCAGATCCCCGGTGGTACGGGGACGATTGAGATAATAATCCATATTATTGTTTTTACCCGTACCTACACAGACATTGGTCACTTTTCCCTGTGGATTGATATATCCTGTCAAGGCCTTCCAGGCTTTCTCATACACCGGAGTAAAGGTGGAGTCGGATAAAATACCCTTTTTAACCCCCACGGTTACAGCATAGCCAAACATGGCAGTGGAGGAGGTCTCTTTCCAGGCCTCTTTTTTATCGATCAACTGCCGCCACATGCCATCGTCAGCCTGATATTCCAGTAAGGCATGCATCATTTTTTGATAGCCTGATACAATGGAGGCATAATGGGGATTGCTTTCCGGCAGTTGGGATAAAAGTTCAGCCATTCCTGCCGCCACCCAGCCGTTTCCTCTTCCCCAGAAAAAAGGAGCGTTTTCTCCATGGTAAAACAAACCATTGGGCTGCTGTAATTTTTCAAGATAGGATTCCACAGTTTTAGCAGCTCTTTCCAGATATTTTTCATTATCTGTAACTCGGTAGGCCTGAACCTGCAGACTGCCGATCATCCAGACATCATCGATCCAGTAACGCACCTGGCTGGTCAGTCCATTGGACAGGGTGTCTTCCCACTGTTGGTCAGCCAGAGCAAGCCCCTGCTGCAGGAATTTTTCCTGACCGGTTTGCAGGTACAATTCCAGCGGCAGTATGCCGTATACATTGGCGTCCACATGATTTGCATCCTTTACCAGACTGTCTTGGATTACTTTGTTGTAGCGGGCAGTCAATCTGTCCATACTATGCGAGTCCTTTAAAAGACCGGCTAACCGGGCTGCCCCGAAGCCGGCACAGGCTTCCGCATAATGAACGCCGGTCCAGAAATCGGTTACATACATCATTAAATCTGGTCTATTCAACAAATCATTAATGACCATTCTTCCGATTGTCTCAGGTGAAGTGTCTTTGGTTCTCAAAATTTTATTTTCCCATGAACTGGATTCTTTGCACCCAAAGAATCCGGCTGAAAATATTATTAATAAGAGGTAGAAACAGAAGACCCTCATATTACCCACTAGTTTTTTTATATTCATTTTTTTATACCTCCTTTTACTCGAAAATATCCAGGTAAAGATTTGGTCAGCCCAATTTGTTCTTTCATGGTTTTTACCAGACAAGCTAACAGCCAGGTTTCCAGGTGTTCTTTCCGATTCAAAGTATTATTTTTAGGAGATAGGGTTTTAGATTTCAACCTAGTGAACAATTGTGATAATTCCTTTTTAATATTTTTTTTGATTTCCTCATTATAGGTTCCACATCCCGCAAAATTTTTAAACGGTTTCATTACTCCCATTGCCTGCAGCAAAGAATTGAGATGTTCCGGAAAAGCATGATGACATATGTCCATTCTGCAGGCTTGGAATTCAAGTTCCTTATTTTGCCCCCCGGACCGCAGTTTTTCATAGGAATTCCAGTCCCAGGTCAATCTGGCTATTAATAAACGGACTAATCTTTGCTTATCAGGGTTTTTATCTCCCAGCCATTGCTTAATTTTTTGACTAAGATCCTTTTTATAATTATGCTTTTTGGTTACTTCAGGATCATCTCCCAGCCAATTAATTAATGACCACAGATATTGCTGACCCAGCAGACTGCGTCCGGTTTTATCCTTTTTCCAGGCATTTTCTCCCTTTTGGATATGATGTTCACCTATTTTATCAGGATTTAGGGCCGGTTCTAAGTTGGTAATTGAATCTTTGATTTTTTTTAAATGCTGCTGATATTTAAAGTGACATATCTCAAATCTGGTTATCAACGCACGAATCTGCCGAACTTGAGCTGGTATCTCCCCCAGGGTTTTCTCGAATTCATTTATTTTTTTTATTTCTAAGTCCTGGGATGAAACTTCAATATTGGACCAGGCTTTCATTATACGGAAATATTCCTTTTAATTTCTAAACTATATATACTTACTTCCATTATGAATTATATATATTTGTATGCATACTCTGTTTATTAATAATTTTATTCAGGTTAACCTTAATGATTGCAAATTTTTGCGGCCCAGTCAGAGACAGATGGATTTTGTCCGTCAGGAAAGGGCGGCAGTTCCAATGTTCCTTCTCCATCAGTCATAATTATCATACTTTCTTCCCACTTACCATTGCGGGGGTTATACCATTGAAATGTATATGAGGTTTCCGGTTTAAGACCGCTCAAGGTGGGAAGCAAGGATTTATTTTCAAAATAAAGAAGGGCAAAATTTTTTTCAGGAGTGCACATCATATAGGAGCGCCCGTCCAGGCCCTTTTCCGGATAGGGGGGAGTTTTTTCCGGGTGCAGATTTTCCGGACAGGGCTGGAGCTGCTGATATGTATCTCCCTGGGATAGAACAAATGAACTTAGATGCTGCATATACTGCCCTGATTTGAATTTCAAAGCATCCCAGATATGCGGACGCATACCATCAGGTTCACCGGTGGTGGTAATATCGTAAGCCCCAGTGCCGTGCACATGCCCGGAAAGTCCTCCGGAAAGAATCGAGCCGTACATCTGGGCCCGGGAGAAATAGTTATCCCGGGGGGAATTTGCCGGGGGACGTTCACCATTAGGCCTGTTTATTTCATGGTCCCAGCCCGTATAATAAGGTTCGAAATTAATGGCAGGGTAGGGGGGATCAAGATGAAAGAGGACCTGAAGAGAATCAGCAATACGGTGGTCCCGGGGTTTATTGCCTACGCTGTGCATGGTGAGCCAGGGGCAGTCTGCAGCATGTCCGAACTGGGTAAAGGTGGAATTATTTATTAAGGTGGTATGGGGCTGTCCAAAGGGCAGGGGGCCATATTTTTTTAAGTGATAGGTCAAGGCTTCATTGAATTCATCCGCAGTCAGACTGTATTCTTTAGGGATCCAGTCCAGATGAATCCCGCTAAAAATTATATTATAGGCACCGTATCGGGAAATGAGATATTGTACATAGCGGGCATACGACTCATTGAAATCAAAGTAGGCTTTCCAGGCCGGACAGTTATCCCTTCTCACTGTTTCCAGCAGGGGGACAAATCCCTGCTCGGACAGGTACTGCATTTTTTTATCCAGACTTTTGAAATACTCAGGATTGATATGGTTGAAATCAGCAACTCCCTTATGCTTCTTTGACATGGCGAAAGGCAGATTCCCGTATTCATCCCGCATATTTTTGGCGGTCAGCTTTCCTTCCTGGGTATAGTAACCGAATTTTTCCCAGGCATTACGCAAATAAATGCCGTTAGAATCCGCATAGGTGCTGGGATAACAATCCGATTCCCAATTGGGAAAACAGGCAATCATGCTTACCGAATTATATCCCTGCCTCTTACGATAAGCCACTGCATCCTCAAAACCGATTCCCGGAGATGGTTCATAATTTTCTGCAGCGGCAGCTCCTCGGAAGGGAAGCCGCCAGGTAGTTCCGGCCAGCCAAGTATCGCCTATAAGAAAAAAAGGAGTTCCGTCCGCATACTGTAGAGCATGACCATTAGGGATAGAACGGATAAAGCCCCGGCGGTTGGGATTGTCCTTTTTTTCCTTTTCAGTCCAGGCAACCGCCTGAAATTCTCCGGTTTGATGGTTCAACCCCATATCATTTTTCTGATTGGAGCCGCTTTTCCAGGTCCACTTACCGGGTTCAGTGGCAACCACTCGCACCACAAATACATTATCCCCATTCCAGAAACCATAAATTCTATGGGAAAAATCGGGTCCCTGAAGATCCACCCAGCACAGCACATCCCTATAATAATTCTGGTAATTGTTTTCTGCCTTCAGAAAAATCTCCTGCATCTCCCATACATGAACATCCGATGAGTTCCCGGCGTAAATTAAAGTAACAAAGATTCCTATAAAGAGTATCATACTAAAAGGCAATATTTTTTTAAGATAAATCTTCATGACAGTAATCTTAACCTCCATTTAATATTAATTATTAAAAACTGACTTCTATGGATTTTTCTTTTTTACTCAGGGTTACTTTTTTGGTTTTCCCCTCACAGGTGATTTCATAGTCGCCGTAAAAAGCACGGGTTCGGTAAAAGCCTTCTTTATCTGCTTTTCCGGAAACTTCAGTCCACCATTGCTTGAATACCAGGTCGCGGTAAGCCAGAGCCTGCTGGGTGGGAGTCCAGTCTTTTTTCCACAGGGCTGATTCCGGAACCCAGTGGCCCACTTCCCAGAAGCCCCATATGATAATGGCTTCTACACTGGGATGAGCAAAACAGAGCCGGAAAAATCGGCGCAGTTCCTCGGCTTTTCCTTCTTCGGTATCTGCAATAACCAGAAACTCGGTGATTTTAATGGGCAGATTGAATTGGGCCAGCTCATTCAGAGTTTCCTGCACATGCCGGGATGTGGTACTGGCTCTGGGACCGGAATTATTTTTATCAGAAGTAACAAAATGAGCCTGACAACCGATCCCGTCGATAGGCACTCCATTTGCCAGCAGGTTCTTGATCTGGGTAATATAAGAGCTTTTATTAAAACCGTTTTCAACCAGAACTCCATAGTCATTCACAAATAATGTAGCCTCCGGATTTGCCGCTTTTGCCAGCCAGGCCATTTCATTGACAATGCCGTACCCTAAGCGGCGCCGGAAAAAATCGCCGTTGATCATTTCGTTATTCAGGTCAAATTCTTCGATTCTGCCTTTAAAGTGGTTTACAACATCGGTTGCCCGGCGCACTACCGCAGCCCGGAGTTCATCATTATCCAGTTCCATCAGCCAGGGCATAGCGTACTTGTCCTTAGCCCAAAATACACAGTGACCCCGCATAGGTATATTACGTTCCTCACAGAGTTCATATATCCTGTCCGCCAGGTAATAATCCACCTTTTTGTATTCAACTTCGGTATCGTACCATTTCAACGCGTTCTCATGTACGGCATAGTTGAAATTTTCTTCCAGAATTTTCAGAAACATCTTTCTGTCCTGCTCTGACATGGCATTCCCGGCTTTTTCAGCCAGATTGTCGGTAATGGCAGTACCGAATAAAAATTCATGGCGTACCTGTTTTACCTTTACCTCGGCATCGGGTTTGGTTTTAACCATGATATCACCCATCCGGATTTTGGCAATGCGGGCATCCAGGGCTTCCGGGGTAATTTGGGAAGCAACATCAGCTTGAGAAAAACACATGCTTACCATTAGTGTACAGGATACTATGAGCAGAAAAAATAAATGTACTTTCATACTTAATTCTCCATTTTTTATTTATAATTTTATACATCAATATTATTGATATTTGTCCGCTGTCATATTGAAATGATAAAATTCCTCATCTTCAGGGAATACCAGGTGCCATTGGTCCGTATAGTCTATTTCAATTTTTATATTTTGGATCTTACAATCCAGTACATGTCCGCCTGCATCTCTATTTTTAGTAATAAAATGAAAATGATACCCGGATGCATTTAATCCCTGCACATATTCCGGTAGCCGGAATCCTGCCATGACTCCTTCAATCTGGTGAAATTCAAATACAGGCTGTTGTTTCAGGACCTCCAATAATCGAGGGTAGGGTTTGTTTTGTCTGGGTACACTTCTGGTTTTCATATAATCAAAAGTACCTTCTATCTTAATGGCAAAAGGAATATTTTCAGTGGGCAGTACACTGTCCAGATAGGTTAGCAGCTGATCCCAGTCCATGGGCGTATCTGAGATAATTGTCTGGTCTGCTCCAAACCAGGTTACCACGGCGAAAGGCGCCTTCATCTCATCCGGAACCTGATAGGCAATACCGTCTGCTTTGATTTGATAAAACTGATGATCGACTGCAATCATTTCCCCATCCAGAGCATTAAAGGTTCCCAGTCCAAAATCACCATATTGTTTTAACTCAGCAAAAGTAATGTTCCCGTCATAAACTCCGGCCAGAAGAGAACCCAGGGCGGAGTACTGAAAGAGAATATCCTTATTTTCTACTGTATTATGAGATGGTGGGCATCCGGTTAGGGTAAAGCATAGCAGGGTTGTCAATATTATAAAGGTAATATTTTTTTTCATCCTTTAACTCCAATTATATTGATTATATACAATTATTTAATCAACAACATCTTGCGGATTTGAGTATGTCTCCCTATTTCCAACTTATAAAAATATACTCCGCTGGGCAGTTCACTTCCATTGAAGGAGATGCTGTGATTGCCTGGAGATTGATATTGATTCACTAATAATTTCACCTGTTTTCCCTGTAGATCGAACACACGCAGACTAACACGACCGGCTTTGGGAATCGCATATTGTATGGTGGTTTTTGGATTGAAGGGATTGGGATAATTGGGATACAGGCAGAAAACATTTGGAGTCTGATCCATAGTTTCTATCTGGGTATCTTCAATTTTATATCGGTACAGTGCATCACTGAGGCTACTGTCTGATTTCATGCCCCCAAAGAGATAGAATTCATCATCCAGAAGCACACCGGCTGCATTAGTCAAGGCCACGGGTAAATCAGCACACCGGGTCACGGAGCTGTCCTGGGTGTTACACCGCCACATGTCGTGAAACACGGTGTCTTCCTCAGCAGTATACGGTGCATTTATTTTTGGAAGATCGCCATAGGGATTAAATTTGGGACCTCGACCTCCGAATAAATAAATTGAAAGCTGCTGATAAAACATGGTGACAAACATTCTGACCATGACCTGATTGAAATTAGCAAAACCAGGCTTGGGCTTCCAGTCCACGATCTCCCAGGTGCCCCCGTCTGTATGATACACCAGATTGCCGGTATGGTATCCCCAGGGACTGCCGTTGCCGCCCAAAATATAAAGATCGTTACCCACAGCTATGGATTGATGCCCGTAGTGGGGGCCCTCATACACGCCGAGCTCTCCCAGCTTTTCCATAGCAAATGTCTTTAGATGGAGTGCCCAGAAGTCTTTAAAGACCGTTCCGGTTGCCGGATTCCGCCCTCCCTGAAAATAGGCTTTGTCGCCGATAACGGTTACAGAAGCTTCGGTGCGTTCTTCCGGGCTGTCATCTCCGGAAGGGTAGAGGGTTTCCCAGGTATTAGTGGCTGGATCATATTTATAGAAAGCACTCCCTACCGGAATGCCGCCTTGATCCCCCCAGCCTATGTAGAGTTTTCCATCATAGGTAAAGGCGCAATGGTTTTTTCGGGGTGGTGGTGGATCGTTTTCAGGGACTTTCTTTTCCCATTCACCATTATCCTTATTAAAAGCCCATAAATCATTAAGTTCTATACCGGAGCCGCCTGCTCCGCTGGCAATGTATGCTTTATAATCTATTTTAATCATACTATGCCCGTATCGTGCCTCGGGTTTGTCCCCTGTGGTGGTGACTTCCTCCCAGTCGTCGGCAAAAAGTGATTGGCTGACAAACAGTATGCAAATCATTATTGCCATAATCATAAAACATAAATTCATATTTTTCATTACTTTCATCATATCCTCCTTGCGTTTTACACGCAGTTGTTAATATGATCTTTATGGCTAAACAAATTCTGAAAATATTTTCTGCCAGGTTTTATTTACTGAAATATCTCTCAGCAAAGGTTATGAAATAAGGCCAGTTAGGACCCAGGGTATGTCCGCCGGTATGCTGCCGGAAGGCAATGTCTCCTTTTATCAATGAAGTCTCCGGGGCAGGATATTCCGTGGTTCCCAATCCCTTTTTCCCTAAGAGTTCATACACCGGCCCGGCATACACACCTGCCAGAAACATGCCTCTGGCATCCACCCAGTATCCTTCCACCTCAGGAGCCCCGCAGCTGATGAACACAGGTCGGGGAGCACATAAAGCAACCAGTTCATGGGCATCAACCGGCAGATCATGGGGAGTAAGGGGACCGGCATATTTAATAAAGTTGGGAGCAAACCAGTGATACTCGAACCAGGAAGCCAGGTTTTCCACCTGTTCCCCCAGAACCCGCCGCAGTATTTTGGCACCGCCGGCTCCGGAGGAACCAATAAATCCGATGGCAAGGCGAGGTTCGTAGGCCATAGCCACCAGGGCCGCTTTACCGTAGCGGGAAAGTCCGGCAATCCCCACCCGGGTTTCATCCACCTTATCATTGGTTTCAAAATAATCCAAAGCCCGGCTGGCTCCCCAGGCCCAGGCCCGCAGGGCTCCCCAGTCATCAGGTTGGCGGGGCTGGCCTTTATTCACCAATCCAATGATGCCCTCTCTGAGACCGGCGCCGTTATCAGCCTGAATACTGTGGGGATACAGTTCAGCATATCCCCATCCCTTTTCTAAAAGCTGCTCTTGCCAGGTGGGGCCTTCTGAGGGTGGTGCTCGCCAGTTCTTAGGAAGATTCCAGGTAAATTGTATAATGACCGGAACCGGAGCAGTGGTTTTTGCCGGAAGAGTCAGGGTCATCTGAATATTAACCCTCATTGCCGGATAGGCGGAGTTGTCCACCTGTCCTATCAGCTGCTTAATATTTACAGGATAGCTACCATTAAGGGTATCCTTTTCACTCTTATCTTTCCAGAAAACCACAGGGGTATTATCAGGAACTCTGCCGTAGATTTCCCGGTCGAAATTTTCCCTGATTTCCAGTGTGCGATTCTCCCACTGTTCTGCAGTTTTAACGGTATCTCCGTTATTACAAACCAGGGGATCGGGTAAACTTTTATAGGGAGAAGCCTTGGACTCATCCGTGTTGGCCGCATTGGGATCTTCCGGATTAGCGGAGGGTCCGGGGCGAAGTTGGGTAATGCCCAGTTTTTCCATCATTAATTGATGATCTTCTCTACTTAGTTTTTTAATATGTTCCCAATCTTCCGGGAACATCTGGGTGAATAATGGTGTAGTTATAAAAATACACACCCAGAGGAAGAGCGTTGCCTTTTTCATATTGGTTTCCTTTTATTATACCATAAATTATAATTGATTTTAGTTGTTCAGGGTTATTTTTTTTAAAGAAAAATTTTTATTTTAAAATAGTCATTTCGAATTTAAAATGCAATTTTAATACTTAACTGGTTCCCTTAGGGATGGACACAGTTCTATTTCATACTATTTAAATATTCCTTGATTTTTTCAAGGGGGAGGGAGGTTTTTTCTGAAATTTCTTCTGGGGAGAGGCCGTCTTTATACATTCTTCTTACAAAGCAAGGCATGGTTTCACCTATTTCCACAATATTATTTTCCGGGTCGAAAAATCTTAGGGTCAGCTGCCCCCATTTTTCTTCATTCACATCATGGATGAGATTCAGTTCAACCTGTTTGAGTTCTTCCACCACTTTTTCGAATTCATCGGTTTCAAAACATAATTCAAGATTTTTATTTCCGTTTCCATGGTAGTCATATTTTAAATGCTTGGTCAGGGGATAATCGGGCTGTAATTTCCAGATAGTTAATCCGCATGTAAATATAATGCAGTTTCCCAGATCGAATTCTATTGCCTGGTTAAGAATCTTATGATAAAAATGCTTCATTTTTTTTATTTCTTTGGATAAGAGTACGGGTGAGTGAAATTTAATTTGCATTATTAATCCAATATTTTTAATGGTTGATTTTTATTTCAATTAATTTTTTTATCATTTCTGTCTTTTCCGGAGAAGTGATATCCAGGGAAAGGCCCCTGCCTTCGGCATATTTTTTCCCCTTACCTAAGGTCTCTTTTATATCAGGGGGTAAATCACTCTCTTGGATTACAGACACCGCTTTGTCACCAAACACAAACACCAGGGTGAAATAGTTATCATGCAGGATGAAAAAAAAGAGGTTTCGTTTTTTTAAAAGTGTCTTCAACTGCCAGCCGTAATTCTTTCCGTAGAATTTCCATTCCCGGTTTAATTCCCCATAGGCTGATTGTAAATGTGTATTAATTTCTTCCCATATCTGATAAGTACTCCCCAGTGCTTTTAAAAGTATATCTTTATCTGGTTCTTTGTTTTTATCAGTAAATATACTTACTGACATAGATTATCTCCTTACCGTTTTATAAAATATGTAATAGATTTGTTCTTAGATTGCCTTATTCGGATCCGGAAATAAGGGAAGAGATATTTTGTACTCTATAAACAGATGAACCGGAGGTAATATATAATGAGTTGCCGTCTGCATCTCCCCAATTACAATTGGTTGTCTGCCCGGGAACCTTAATGGTATCGACAACCGTGCCCTCCGGATTATAAATCCATACTCCCCAGGGGCCGGCGGCAAAGATATGTCCTTTTTTATCAACTTTCATCCCGTCAGCAGAACCTTCTGCATTCATATTAGCAAACTGGCGCTTGTTGGTAATCACAGAATCGGAGATAATATCCCACACATAAATTATTCGTACTTCGCAGTCACTGACATACAATTTTTTTTCATCGGGTGAAAAAGCGATACCATTGGGCCTGGTGAGGGAGGAGTCCAGTAAATAAAGTGAACCGGTGGGACTCAGCCGGTAAATTCCGTAGAATCCCAATTCTTCCTGCTCCGCAGAAATCCCATAAGGGGGATCGGTAAAAAAGATGGAACCATCGGATTTCACCGCCATATCATTAGGGCTGTTCAGTCGCTTTCCTTTATAGTGAGTGGCTAGAGGAGTTTCGGTCCCATCAGGCTCCAGCCGTGCCAACCGGCGTTTCCCATGCTGGGCTAAAAGCAGATGTCCTTTTAGATCCAAGGCCAGCCCGTTGGAGTTCCCTGAGGGTCTCAAAAATTCCGTAATTCCGGAATCAGGTGTCCAGCGGTAAATAGTATTGGCAGGAATATCACTGAAAAGCAATCCCTTCTTCATCCAGACCGGCCCTTCAACAAACTGGAATCCTTCAGCAATTTTTTCCACCTGGATAGGTGGAATTTCAGGTTCTGGAGTGAAGGCGAAGGTGATTAAAATGAAAAGAAATATTCCCATTATTGCTGATTGATTTTTAAGATTAAATATTTTCAAGATATTTGTCCTATTGTATTTATATAAATTAATAAATCGTTTGGCAGAAATACTGTTGATTCTCCCCCCTTTAAATTTTATAGATCAAATGAATCAGGTTGATATCTATTGGGATTCACTTTTCTGTTTTTCCGGAATAAAGATAACATTCATAGTAATTTTTTGCCAGGGAATTAATCTCTTTTCATTTTTTTCTGACTTGCACTTCTCCTAACTTCTCGTAATACTGTACAATTCCGCCATGATCATCTTGGGCTTTGCCATCTTGTTTTAAGGCCTGCATGATCTCCATCACTTTTTCGGATAAGGCAACCGGTGAATCCAGTTTTTGGGCTGTTTCCAGGGCATTCATCAGGTCTTTGATATGCAGCTCGATGCGGAAACCTGGCTTGAAGTTACCCTCCAGTACCAGGGGCATTTTGGCATCCAGTACAGTGCTTCCCGCCAAACCTCCCCGAATTGCCTGAAACACCTTTTCCGGATCCACCCCGGCTTTGGTAGCCAGAACCATGGCCTCTCCCATAGCCGCAATATTCAGGGCCACGATAATCTGATTGGCAAGCTTGGTGGTATTACCGCTGCCTATTTCACCCACCCGGGTAACAGATGCGCCCATTATACTTAAAATGTCTTTCACCTGCTCAAAAGTCTCCCGGGGACCACCCACCATAATGGCCAGGGTGCCCTCAATGGCCTTGGGTTCACCCCCGCTCACCGGTGCATCCAGCATGGTCACTCCCTTTGGCTGCAGTTTTTCCGATACTTCCTTGGACACCAGGGGGGCAATGGAACTCATGTCAATCAATACTGTCCCGGACTTCACCCCATCTATCACTCCATTTTGTCCAAGTACAGCCTCTTTGACTTCAGGTGAATTGGGAAGCATGGTAATGATAATCTCACTTTGGGAAGCCACATCCTGGGAAGATGTGCCTGCTTTTGCCCCGGCCTTAACCAGTTCCTGGACCGGTTCTTCCCTTAGGTCATATACAATCAGTTCATATCCTGCTTTCAGTAAGTTTTTGGCCATGGGCTTACCCATGATGCCAAGACCGATAAATCCGATTTTTTTCATTATATTTTCTCCTTACTATGTAATGGTTTACATAGGTTTTAACACTACTTTGACTGCTTCTTTGCTTTCCACTAATTCAAAGGCTTTTTCGAATTGGTCGATGGGCAGTTCATGGGTGATGAGTTTCTCCAGGTCAATCAGGTTCTTGCCCATCAAGGTCAGACATTTTTCCCATACATCCCAGGTATGGCTGAAATGACCCTGCAGAGTGACTGATTTAGCCAGGAGGGGATCCAGACTGAATCCGACTGGTTTGGTACCCCAGCCAATTTTGGTAATTTGACCGGCAGGGCGGACAGCCTGCATAGAAAACTGCAAAGTCTCGGAACTGCCGGCAGTGTCCACAATGAGATCTGCTCCATAACCCTCACCCAGGGGAAGAATTTTTTTTAAGGGATCTTCTTTGGAACTGTTGATAAGAATGGTTGCTCCGAATTCCCGGGCCAAGGTGAGTCGTTTGTCATCCCCTGTGGTTCCAATGGCGATGATCTCACTTGCCCCGCAAAACTGGGCGACTTTTACACATAAAATCCCAATGGGTCCGGGACCGATGACCACTACCGAATCCCCGGGAATAATTCTGCTGTTGGAAACCAGGGCCTTGTAGGCCACGCAGAAAGGTTCGGTAATGGAAGCTGCTTTTAGAGAAATTGAGGGAGGGACACGATGTAAAATTCTTTCCGGCACTTTAACAAATTTGGTAAAGGCCCCGTCCACATGAAATCCGTATCCTTTTCTTTCTCGGCAGATATGATAGTTGTTCGATCTGCAGAGGGCGCATTTACCGCAAAATTCGGCATGGGTTTCTGAGGTGACCCGGTCTCCCTTGGAAAAACTACTTACCTCATTGCCGGTTTTGACAATGGTACCGGCAAATTCATGACCCAGGATAAAGGGGCGCTGGAATTGAAATGCCGATTTATTATGATGCATATGCGGGTCCGTTCCGCACACACCGATATAGGCAACTTCAACCAAGACATCCGTTTTCCCTATTTCCGGAACAGGTACTTCCCTGACTTCGGTTGCTTCGGGTGCATCAGCATATTTGACTACTGCCTTCATTTTTTCCATTACGGTTTTCCTTTCCCCTAATTAAATGAAAATCAAACCCAGGATCCAGATCACCCCTGCAGCACTGACTCCCAAAATACCAGTTCCCAGGCTTTGAAGTTTATATCCGGTTTTAACGTCCATGCGCGACATCTGGGTAACCACCCAGAAAAAGCTGTCATTGGCATGGGAAGTGACCATGGCTCCGGCCCCGATTGACAACACCATCAAGGCTTTGGCTAATTCGGTGGTAAATCCCATAGAGGGCAACAGGGGAGAAAGAAGGGAGGCCGTGGTAATGATAGCCACGGTTGAGGATCCCTGAGCCGTCTTGATGGTTGCGGCGATTATGAAGGGCAACAGTAATCCCAGACTTGCATTTGATAAAGTATTCCCTATGGTATTGGCCAGAGCGGAATTTTGCAGTACTTTTCCAAAGGCTCCGCCCGCACCGGTGATCATAATGATAATGGCGGCATTGCGTAATCCTTTACCCACCCATCCGGAATCAGCCAGCATTTCTTTCTTTAATTTCTTTGGTAATCCAAATGCCAATAATACTCCGATAAGTAAGGCAATAACAGGTTCTCCTATAAATCCAAAAAAGGTTTTGATAAAACCTTCCCCCAAAGGTCTGGTGGGAAATTCTGAAATCGATCTGAGTACAATCAATAGTATGGGAATAAGGATGGGACCCATTGCCTGCAGAGCCGAAGGCGCTTTTTTCATTTTTTGGGATATTTCTTTATCCGATAATTCGGGATTGGGATCGATCTGAACTTTTGCCGCAAATTTAACAGCAAACAGCCACCCTACACTTAAAGCCAACATACTGACCGGCAGGCCTAATAAAATCACTAATCCCAGATCTGCTTTTAGAATACCTGCGGCAGCTATGGGACCAGGAGTAGGGGGGACCAGACAATGAGTGGCCACCAGTCCCAGACTTAAGGCAATGGCTGATCCAGCCAGGGAAATATTGGCCCGTTTGGAAAGGGCTTTATTCAGAGGTGAAAGAATGACAAATCCGGAATCCGCAAACACTGGTATGGAAACAAAATAACCGATAATAGCCATGGCCAGGGGCACCTGTTTCTCACCGATTAATTTTAAGGTCTGGTCTGCCAGGGTAAAAGCACCCCCTGATAATTCCAGAAAAGTACCGATAATGGTTCCGGCAATAATGACAATACCGATATACCCTATGGTACCCCCAAATCCATTGTTAATGGATTGAACAATTGTGGGTAGAGGCATACCGGTCAGTAATCCAAAACCCAGGGCGGCAAACAAGAGAGCCAGGAAGGGATGCAGTTTGAATTTTGTGGAGGAAGTGATGATAAAAATTATGCATAATAATAACACAATGATTAAGAGCATAAGATTCGTCCTATGTTTTTTTATAGATAATACTCTTGTTTTTCAATAAAAATAGTATACCTATAAAGGACAGTGTTGTTTTGTTTAAAAATATTAAATATCAAATATTAAAAATCAAAATTGTGTACGTTTGTATATATTTGTTAGGTGATTATTTTTCCTATGGCTGAAAGGATATCCCTCTCGGTTAATCCATATTTTTCCAAAAGTTCATCATAATTATGAGCGGATGTCCCGAATTTATCATCTATACCAATTGTTTCAATCTTAATACCTTTACCCCGCAGAATATAGGTAATTATATCAGCCAATCCACCTATTAAGGAATGTTCTTCAGCAGTAACAATGCCTTTTACCCCGGAGGCAAAAGCTTTGATGGCATCCTCATTGATTGGTTTTAAGGAACTTACATTCACCACTCTGACCGAAATATCATCTTTTTCCAAAGTCTCTGCTACCTTAACCGCTTTTGATACCATGATACCATTGGCAAATACAACAACATCGTTTCCATCTCTGATTAAATAGGACTCTCCGATTTTAAATTCCTGGTCTTCCGGAAACAAATCCGGAAGTTCGTTACGATTCAGACGCATGTATACCGGACCCTGATGTTCAGTAATGGCTCTGGTCATTTTTCGGGTTTCAATACCATCCATGGGTACCAGTACAGTCATATTGGGAACAGCTCTCATAATGGCCAGATCTTCAACAGACTGATGGGTGGATCCGTCTCCGAAGTCGGAAAGGCCGGCACTGGAACCTACAATTTTTACATTTAATTTGGGGATGCCCACACCTTGGCGTATTTGATCAAAGGCACGTCCGGCAGCAAAAACAGCGAAGGAATTGGTAAAAGCGATTTTACCGGTTAAGGATAGTCCTCCGGCAAATGAGGTCATATTGGCCTCTCCGATACCCATTTCAAAAAAGCGTCCCGGGAATTCCTTTTCGAACAAACAGGTCATGGTTGATTTACTCAGATCCGCTTCCAGAACCACGATGTTTTTGTTTTCTCTGCCCAGTTCGAGCAGCGTTTCTCCGTAGACCTGTCTTGGATTTTGTGTATTCATATAGGTTCTCCCTGATTATAACAATCCGGCACATGCCTGCTCAAATTGTTCCTCGGTTAATTGACCATTGTGAAAGGCGGCCACATGTTCGGCAAATGCCACCCCTCTGCCTTTCACGGTGCTGGCGATAATCATTTTCGGCTGTCCCTTAATTTTATCCATATCATCAAGCGCCTTAATAATTTCCTGCAGTTTATGCCCATCCACTTCCGTGACATGCCAGCCAAATGCCTTCCATTTTTCTGCCAAAGGATTGGTGTCATAGCGGTCCTTAATGGGGCCGGTAGCCTGTAAACCATTTTTATCCAGAATAGCAACCAGGTTATCCAGCTGATAATAGGAGGCAGCCAGGGCCGCTTCCCAGATTTGTCCTTCGGCGATTTCTCCATCACCTACGATACAATACACTTTGCTTTTCTTTCCATCCAGGCGCAAACCGGCAGCCATGCCCGCTGCTATAGATAATCCCTGCCCCAGGGAGCCTGTATTAGCCTCGATGCCCGGTGTGGTTTGCATGTCCGGATGTCCCTGCAGCATGGCATCCAGGCACTTTACCTTCTCTATTTCTTTTTTGGGGAAATAACCGAATTCAGCCAGAGCGGCATATTGCACCAGGGCTGCATGTCCTTTACTGAGTAAAAAGCGGTCCCGATCTTCCCATTGCGGATTTTGGGGATCATGATCCATTTTGTAGAAATAGAGAGCGGTTACAATTTCAGCTAAGGAACAGGATCCACCTAGATGGCCTTTTTGACCCACCCCAATCATGGTGATAATATTAAGGCGAAGTGTCCTGGCGATTTTTTCCAGTTCAGCAATGGTTGGTTTCATCCCTTTTTCTCCTAAATATGTTATGTATTAAATAATATTTTTTTAAAAAATCAAGAATTATTATTATAATATTATATAGGATATTTAATAATGCTAATCACTAATTACTATGTAAGTTGTATCAACTGAAAAGCAAGAAATTATTTAAGCATTTAATAAAGAGATATCGACTTCAAGAAAATTAGCAACTTCTTCCATTTTTTTCAAGATGTTGACTTTGAGCAGAGGATTGGAGGTAAGTATCATATACATTCTTGCCATACCATAGGTAAAGGGGTTATTTACTAAAAAGGCCATTTTGACTTTTTGTTTTACATTTGAGTTATAATATATTTTTCTCTGCTCTGCAATGGGATATAAATCCTCATACCTAACTGAAACCCCAGAAATGTGACATAAATCAACAAATCGGTTAAAATGGGGATCATGCTGTTGGCTTTGTTCATTTAAAAATGTTACGAATTCAAGTATTTTTTTGGTATCTAATACCCCTTTTGGTTGCCAAACAGCCAATTTATCGGTTTTCATGTAATATTCTTTATTCATTTTTACATTTGTGTTGTTAATATTAGTTCTAATTTAATATATACGTATTGAATTATCAAGTATTTTTTTTGTTTCTGGTTTCTGCTAAAATCAATTCTGGAGTTTAGCAATAACAAGAATATGGAAAGCAGATTGGTCCGGTTATATAAAAAGACAGGTATTTTTTGTTTATAATGAGGTGGTCGTTTTAAAGTAAATCAAATGATTTTAAAAACAGACATGAATTTTCAGGAAGAGATTGCGGTGGAGGTCATATAAGTTCAATTTTATCAATGTGTTGGTATTACTATCAATATAGGTACATTATTCAGCCTAGACTATCTGATATAGAATGAACCTTCAGTCAATTGTGCTTTTTAATTTGATAATTCCTGCCTGTCTCCATAAAAGTATTAATATTCTCAATAGGCGTCTCCTGAGGCAGATCGCAGCCGGTACTCAGCACAAAGTTGGGAAATGGTTCCATTACCTTTAGCAGCTCCTTTACATCCTTTTTAACGGTTTCGGGGTTGGATTTGAAAATATTACCACTGGGATTAATATTACCCATAATAATGACTTCACCTTTCACTTTTTCGGCAACCCGGGGAAGATCAACCCCGGCTTCAGGAGAATCAAGACTTATGGCATCAACTTGTGCTTCCACCATTTTATCGATGAGATGCATGGTATTTCCGCAGGTATGATATATGGTCGCAACCTCGGTATATTTAACACTATTGTTTATGTGATGTACAAATTGTGAGGAAAATTGCTCAAACTGGTCCGGTCCCAGCATTACGGCACTGGGTTCCAGGATACAGATTATCTGTGCCCCTGCTCCTATAAGCAATCTTACATATTCCTGAATTTTTTTGGTGGTGAACTCACAGAGAGTGGTTAATTTTTCAGGATCCAGTATGGTGGCCATAACAGCATCATCAGCTCCCATGATTAAACTAGCCAGGGAATAAGGGCCGGTCACATAGGCTCCCTTTAACACATCTTCGGAAAAACCGATATTCATCAGTTTCATGGTTTCCACATATCCCATGAGTCTGGAATCATAGGCAATATTGACCTGTTTCTGCATGGTTAACTCAGCGATATTAAAACTCTGCTTCATAACAGTGGCTGAATCTTCCTGAGGAAATATAGTATATCGTCCCAGAGCATTTGCTTCCACCGAGAGATCCATGAGGGGAAAGATGATATCGGGTTTGAATTTATTAACCAGCATTCTCAGAGCTTTATAATGCTCACCAAAATTTTGTTGAGCGAGTTTAACCGTGCTTCCGGAAAGCTGCAGTCCGGGGAATCCCATCAAAGGAGCCACCAGTCTTCGCTTTTCCTTATATGCATCTTTTACTTTTTGGGTAAATATTTTCTGAATCATATTTCTCTTAATTTATATATATAATCGGGTTAAAGGTATAGAAAATAAACTTTATAATCAATAAATTTAATTATAATTTTTTGTTTTTATTCACTGGTTAAGAAATTCCTGTTCACTGACTGATTGGATTATCAAATTTCTTTCAGTAACAGAACTTATTTTTTGTTGCATATCAGGTAAGGTTACTTCAGAAACAACCAATTCGTCCATTTTAACCCTCTTCACCCAATTCGATTCAAGGTCAATATAGATGTCGCCTTTATAATGTGAACCGCCCCTAACTTCGGCATTCATACCAGGCAGGGGTTGCAGTTTCATCTGGAATGAGCTTTCACCGGAATCGAATCCAACCAGAGTACAGGGTTTGTCATTGATAACACTTAAGCCCTTAAATTCAAGGGTAATTTCTCCATTCTTAAACTTAGAGCCCTCTGCAATTTGATTGCCTAAACTTATGGAGGGTTCGGAGTAGGCGCTGGCATGTATTATTTTCTGACCTATTCTTGTTAAATTTTGAATTCCATTTCCCTCTAAGGTTGGTCGGGCAAAGTCGTCACAAAAAGCATGAAAGTCGATAAAGGTATTGTATACAGAATAGGTAACCTCAGGTGAAAGGATTTTCCCTTCACTATCAGTAAGCTGTTCAAATTTGTCATGCTCGATACCTAATACCTGCCCTTTTTCGTCATGTCCGCTCTTGGTAGGTTTGAATAAGTAGGACCATCCCCTAAGAGCAGGAATTGTAACTGGCGCTGCCTCACCCAGCTGGACCGAGAAATCATTGCAAATATATTGATACCCGTTTTTAGGAGATTGATTTTCAGGAATACACCGGAGTTTTAATTTGTAAATGTCCACTTTTATACGTTTTCCATCGGGTGAATAATGAATAAATTTGGTTTTCATTAAAAAATATTGTTCTTCTAAGGAACGCTCTCTGGCAAGGTTAAAATGCTTATTTAATACCTGTTTGGTTGAATCAGATGCTATTACATCGATATTTAAAAAGGTAAGGGATAGGATAACTAATGACATAAACATATTAATTTTTTTTATCATGATGGGGACCTCCATTTTTTGTATGTTCTGGGCTTTCTAATCCGGTGTGCAGCTTCACGAGCAATTCTATTCCTTTAGCAAGGGATGTAGCTATTTTAGTGGACTTGATAATACTGTAATCATTCTACAACCAGTAACAGGAGTTACTGTACTTTCGGACCTCAATTTTTTTAGCAGATTTTAGCATTTTTTAAGTGTGATGCCTAAATGGTTAAGATATACAAGACAATTAAATCCGGTAGTGATTTTTTTGTTGGGAGTAGGAATAACTATTTTATTAATAAAAGTTTTAATACTTTAGAGAAATCACCAGCTTGGATTTTACAAATGTACATCCCGCTGGCCAGGGGTAATCCCTGATCATTCCGACCATTCCATTGGATGGTATAAGTTCCGGCATTTTGATATGTATTTTGAAGGGTTTTAACTGTTTGCCCGGACAGGTTGAAGATGGTAAGTTTTACCTCAACTGAGTGGGGTATAGTATATCGTATGCTGGTGACAGGATTAAAAGGATTGGGGTAATTTAAATACAGTTTAAATCCCTGGGGTAGTCTGGGTGTCGCATCTGGATTTTTTAGATCTGTAAAACCGAGAGCTTCCAGAATCAGGAACCAGACATTCAGATAGCGGAATTCCCCGCCAGCCAGATTGGGGCCATTTGGATCGGGTGTGGGAGTTCGAATATAACCATAATCAAACTTGTAGGTCAACTGTGAGGTTCGGAACAGGGTAACCATAGCGGCATAAAGATCTTCATTTCGACCGGATGCTTCCCAGGCCAGGTAGAGACCCATAAGGGCAGTACCGGAAGCACCGGTGGTTGCACCTTCACCAGGAAGCCCTATAATGGGGGACCAATCTTCATAGCCAGTACCCATCCAGGAACCATACTCCCCGAATTCACCTTTCATAACGGTATAACCGTTTCTTATCAGCAGTTCCTGATGATCTTGATAACCTTCTGGATCATGCTGCCACATCCAGAAAAAGGGAAGCCAGCCACGCGTTTCATCCCCGGCTTCCCGGCCGCCACCCAGCATTGCTTTCCGCCATACGGTACCCATATCTGCAAATGCTTTTTTCAAATAGGCTTCAATATTGGCATGGGTGAATCCACCCGCTACCCAGATTTTCCACAATCCTTGGATTCCGTAGCCAAAATAGTCATCAAAGGCGGGAATGAGATTAATCCAGCTGTACCAGGTGGGATCAAAGGTTATGGTTTCCGGATCGATATCAGCGTAATCTATAGTACTGGGTGTTATGTACAATTGAGCACAGTTTTCCATAGCTTCCAGGTATTGGGGTCGGGGCTCTCTTTCATAAGTCTCAGCTAATATCTTGGCCACGTCAAACCAGCGTATCATGATCTGGTATTGATTCTCATGTAAGTTATTAATGGTGCCATCCACTTTGAATCCGGATTGTAAATACCCTGGCTGAATGGACTCTGTAAGCCAGGCACGTTGGGCACAGGAGAGAATGGAATCGGTCAGACTGATGGCTGCCTTACTGTAAGTGGTATCTCCGGTAAGATCGTATACCTGCCAGAAATAGGAGAGGGGAAGAAGCGCCGTACCTCCGGCCGGTTGGTCCAGGACAGGATCCCAGTACTGCATAAGTCCGGAGGTCCTATGTATGGTTTTCAAGAAGAGGTTGGCCTGATCAATGACCAATTGTCGATATTGGGAATTTTCTCTGAATTTCAAATATTCTATCATTAGGGGATAACTTGCCCATACCGGGCAGAGGGTAAGGGTTTGTACTTCTTCTCCGGTGAGGGCATCGTGGATATAAGAAACACAGGAAGTACTCTCAGGGCCCGCTCGATCCAGCCCATATTCAATCCAGAGATCAAAGGTCCATTCCATTTCATTCAGAATAGCTTCCTTTAGCTGTTCCGGAGAGAGAGTGTAAAAATCGGTGGTAATCTCCAAAGCATCGAACAAACAATAATCCGCACCTCCTTCCAGAATGATAGTAAAGCGGGGAGAAGCGTTCTCTCCAAAAGCAGAAAAGAAGTCCGTACCAGCAGGCAGGGTGAAGGAGGTCCAGGTTTGGATTGGAGTTGGTATCCCGATATAGGTATGCAGGGAATCATTCTGAGGCGGATCCGGATGGGACTGGAAACAGTAGATCACTTTTTTTCCCTCAGCAGATTTCATATGCAGACGAGCAGAGGAGGTAGTGTTTATCAATTTCAGGGCTCCCCTGATGACCAGGGAATCCGCATACTCCTGCACCCCCGGAAGGTATTGCCAGACTGTATCCCCCCGGTTTAGATACAGGGCGTATTGCCCTTCATATACATCCAAATCTGTGATAAGATCAGAAGGGACAGCAGGAATATCTCCCCGTCCTATATTCAACCAGTAAGCACCAAGTACATCACTAGTTGAATCCGTGTATTCGAATCCTCCGTTTTCTAGAATGTTCATTCTATACCGTTTATACTGAGTTCGGGCAGGAAGTGCCATGGTTAATACAAGCATGAACAACATGGGGAGGGGTAGGTTTTGGGTTTTAATCTTCATAAATATCTCTGTTACCTTTAATCCTATTACATTTGGCTACTAAAAGAACTCCTGATCACTTTGATGCTTTTATTTCTTTAAGAATGGTTCCCTTTTGAGTTAGATATTGTTTCTGCAATTCTTTAATATGTTTATAAAAATCTCCCCACTGTTCCCAGAATTTCTTATTACAAGAGGTTAGATTTTTACACTGTATACATGATTCCATCTCATTCTCAATTGCACATTGCCGCACTTCACAATCCAGCATGCCAATTTTATAGATTTTATTTTGTGGTTTACAGCTATAGCAGAATATTTTGTCCGGATCAAATTCAATATTAAAATGCTCCTTCATATTCCATTTTTCATATACTTCTTTCTTCAGTTCTATATTATTTTCTTGGGTCGCCTGGAAAAGCTGACATTCATTTTCACAAGCTATACCGCAGTAGGATCGTTTTTTCAAATCAATGGGTTGAGTTAGTTTTTTTATTTTATCCTCATTCCCAGTACGAGCCCATATTTGTTGGTGCCATAAAAATAGGGAAAAACAGGAAACTCCCCATTTTGTACAGTGTTTTAAAAAATCACGACGGTCTTGTTCAAATTCCATGATTACTCCTTTCCTTAAATTAAGATATTTTAATTGATTTTCAATAAATAGCTGCCAATTATGGGATTAATCGAGAGCAATCCGAAAAATTATTATCCGGATGAGTGTTTTGGCATACATTACTGGTTCTGCTTAAACTTTTCGATCTCCTGCTGGTACCTGGCCACGTAACTGCAACTGGGGTCATGACCGCAACTTCGGCATTTCAAATCGTAAGCGGAATTAATGGTCTGACATTGGGGACAGGTATATTTTTGCCTGGTTTTCCGCATCCATTTTTCATAGCCCCCGGATTTGATTTGTTCCAGATTGTCCCACAGTTCGAGGCGATGAGGCATGGCGGTCTGGAATTTCTGCAGATCATCACAGGGGTACTCTTGGCATTGGCTGCAAAAGTCAATACCTCGCTCTTCTGCACAGGAGTACATTTTACAGGTTGCACAATAAGGTATCCTTTTATCCGACCTGCACCCGTAGCATCTGGCCTCTTCTTCTGAAAAGTCGGATTGGGCCGCCAGCCTTTGGAGCCTGTCCGCATCTTCGTGGGTGGCAATAAACCAGGAGCAGGTTTCACAGAAAAGGCCGCAGACAGCGGCTAATTTTTTATCTGGTTTTCCGGATGGGACTTCTTTTTTCTGCATAATACTACCACCTTGATTACTTTATACAGTGTATTTTATTGCATCCACTATTTTTATTATCTTCCGGATTATTTTTCTTTTGTTTTTTTAGATAATAATAATGACAGAGGTCCCCAGATTAATATTAAATGGGATGAAGCGCCTGCGGCCAATATATTCTGTATTTTCTCATAGCATTCAGTGCCTTTCAAGGCATAGGAACAGCCGATAATAATAGCTCCCCAGATAACAGCGCTGGCAATAACAAACGCTCCCACTGTAATTAATTTCTTATTCATTTTTTTCTCCTTATTACTGGTTCGAATTTTACTTTAACAAAATTCCCTTGTTTATAGCAATGAAATTTTCAGTTTCTATTTTAAATAAATAAACTCCTGAAGGCATTCTGGAAGCATTCCATTGGATTTTATGGGTGCCAGCAGATTTTTGTTTATTCAGTAATGTTTCAATAAATTTTCCCTTAATATCATAAATATCTATTCTAACTGTTTGTTGTCTGGGAATAAAGAATTCAATTGTTGTTACTGGATTAAAGGGATTGGGACAATTCTGTTTCAAGATGAATATATTAGGCAGTGATTTTTTCAGTTCCATTGAGCTTGTACTTTCACCTGAAATATCCAGGGTGGTAATGGAGTGGGCGGGGAATTCCAGGGCAGTCAAATCGCTTTGATTGACAGAGAATTCCACTCCCTTATCAGTATCGGATGTGCGAATACCCAGTATATCGGTGATGTCGAAATTCTGGATGGTCAACGCCATTTGTTTTGAGGCAGATGGGGAACGGTTGATGATGACCACTGTACACTTGGTTTCCCCTGGATTGGTATAGGCGGATATGAGTAATTCAGTGTCATCTGATAGGGCAGTAATCCTTTTCCATCCGCGATAGATGAATTTGGAATACTGGCGGAAGGCCCAGTAATAGTCAGTAAGAATGTAAGTATGTCCACTCAACTCCACCAGGGGCTTACCTCCGGAAGCCCATACCAGTTCCCAGTACAGATAGGCAGCCAGTAAATCCATAATAAAGCTTTTTATAGTAAAGCGCTTATCATATACTTTCTGTCCGCAATCACTGCAGAAATTATTAATATTAACCGAATTGCAGTTTTTACATGTTTTTGTTTTTTCCAATTTTATCCTCTTTTATTTATTTGAGATTTAATGTTTATCAATAGTAATTTTCTGATTATTCCCGGATTCTATCCTGAAAGGGTTTTTTATGGAATGCTGAACTCTCCTTTTGTCCATCATTACTTATTTATATTTAACAAAGTGAAGTAAAAAATCAATTGCTGAATTTTGAAATGATTTACTCATTTTACAAATCCAATTAAGGCAAAAATATCATTTTTCTACTTTGTTGGAAGAAGTCGGTCTTTAATCTATAAATATAATCCCACTAGCTAAATGGCCGGCTGCAAACCAATAACTTTATGATTTACGATTTTAAATCAAACTTTAAAATCAGCAAAATCGGCCCGCCTTAGGGATTCGAGTTGATGCCTTTGTCAGGTGATTAATCTTTACTTAATTCTTTATTCCATTGAACGGGTATTTTCTTTCCCAGCACTTTATTTCTAAATTTAAAGGCAGGAAAGCCTAATCCCATGGCTGCAAAAATTTTTTCATTCTTCTTAAGTCCCAAAAGACGGCGGATTAACTTACTTCGATTCAAAATCATTTGATTACCGACCAGATTCCGACAGGCTATTCCTTTGGTAAGAGCATATAAGTTCATAGTATATAATGCATATTGAGCGCTTTCCAGGGAAAGCGGAATCCTTTTATCCGCTATAATATGTAACATGGCAGCAGGAAGGGTTTTATAGGCTTTTTTCATTTCAATGTTCATCTCAATCTTCGGCTTTGCTTTTACATACTCAAATTCGTAATCCGGTAAAATCAATTTAATAAACGATTGAATAATTTTTGGTTTATAAAGAAACTGGAATAGTTTTAGATTGAATTTATAAACAACCTTGTCTATTTGTTCGATAATATTATCATCATCAACAATAATCACCCGCATATTGAAATTGTGGGTGGGAGCATAAACACCATACCCGGCAATTTCTTCGAGCAATTCACGTTTGATCTTATCTTTTTTAAAGTCTCTTACTGTACGTCTTTCTTTAAATAATTCATCAAGATGTGACGAAGTTGGAAGCTGGTTTTTATCGAAAGCAGCCGGCTTGGTATGATCCCAGGAAAGCGCCTGTTGAGGGCAAATTGCAATACATTGAGTACAAGTACTGCAAACCCTGTAATCTATTTTTATTATTTTATTATCAGGTTTTATGCAATGTTCATGGCAAACTTGAACACATAACCCGCAACCATTACATTTTTTTTTATCTATAATAATCATTTTTTTCTCGCTACCTTAGAAATAGCCGGCATCCAGAGAGGCACCAGCCCCGGAAAAAGCCGGTTGATTGCATCATTATGCTTTCCTCATTATGGTTGCTCTTTTTTTGAATCCATATTTTTCATAGAAGGGGATGACTTTCTCATTGCCTTCAATGACAATCAAGTCCACATATATACATTTTTGTTTTTGTAGCCATTTTAGTGCTGTTTCCATTAATTCATGACCAATTGTTTTATTCCTAAACTCTGGAAGGACAAAAAGGGAATTAATTTTACCAATATCAGCTTTAACAGAGGCTATGCAATAACCAATAATAGAATCTGATTCGGAAGCTACAAATATTTTCAGCTTTTTTTTTCTAATTAATTTTTCTGTCCGTTTGGTAAAAGATAAGTTTTGATAATATTGCTTGAAGTGTGGTGATAGTTGAGTATGCAGAGAATTTAGACCTTCCCACAGGGGTTTGATTTCATCAATTCTTTCTTTTTCTAGAATACTAATTTTCATTTTTTTTAGCATAACATAATAATATTTATCAAACATTACATAACTAATTATATAATATTGTACAAGAATCGCCCACATATAACCAAATGTACAGTTTTACCCCATAATAGGCAAGTTAATTGCCTACTATTGGATAAATTTTTTTATTGAAAAATTAAAATGTTGGTTATCCCTCCCGGGCCAGTAAGTCCGGAGCGATGATGATAAGAATTACCCAACAGTGCATTTTGCACTCTGGAGTTTTGTGGCATCCATCGGGCATAGGTTTGAGCCCTTATACAAAAAATAAATATGGTAAGAATAACAAAGGATTTATTAGGCATAATTTCAAATTATAAATATCACTACAGTAGTCTGTGATTTGAACCAGGGCAAGATTCAGGGAAATAGAGTGATTCCATAATTCTGTGATAGTTAAAAAGAACCGGCTGTTACAAATCCGTAGCAGTAAGTTGTTATGCTGTATTAACCTAACTTTATTATACCATATGATTAATCAAATTCTATACAAAATTAGGCAACATTTATTATCTGGAAGATAGGTTGTGTTGCCTAATTATTTCAAATATCGGTCCAGGAAAGCAATGATGTCCTTCAAGGCATCTTGTGCTGCACTCTCATCATAAATAATTTCATATGCACCAGTCCCATCCGATCAGTCGAAGGAATGGGTTGCTCCCATATACTAGAGTGTTTCATATGTTTTACCCAGGCTGTCACGTTGCTCTTCCATACCATTTACATTATATTTTTTTAGACTTAAAGGTAAGATTGCTATTATAATTTGTAATACAATGGAATCAGCTGGCCTCGATAGGAGGAAGTAAAGGCCCAGGGAATGAAGTGTTTATAATTTTTAAAATCATTGCCTGTTACATCAAGATTATCCTTTAGCAATAATTTCATTAGCTCTTTCGAGCATGTTAGGGTATAGATCTGTTGGTACTTTTTCCCTGCCTAAGGCTTTAGCAACCACGAATCTGGCGCATTTTGAATTATCACCTTGGCAAAAATTTTTTTTGTACAATGCTCCCAGTCCTGTTTCTGCAGGCATTTTGTCATTGAAGAATAAACATCCTTTTAATAATTCACAATCAGCCATTCTGTTTCCCTCCTTCCTAGTGATTTTAGACTTCCCTGTCCGGAGCCTAAAAAATGATGTACTGAATTTTTTATCATAAATATATTTAATAGATTCAATCCAATCAAGAATTATTTTAAATATTTCTTGCCTATGAAATACCCTTTCCTTCCCGACTTCTACTACAACCTCATAAAGATAATGATCCAATCCGGGCAAAATCTGATAGGTAAGGTTGGTTTTACCAAGCCTAAAAATTTCATCTTTACATAATTTGCTGGTAGAATAGGCGAATTACGATCGGAAGAGCCATTCAAAAACAAAATTGGGATAGCAAATATGTCCAGGTGCTCTGAAGGAATATAGATATAGAAACTTCCCCACCATTTATAGAAATTTCCCTAATACCATTTTTCTGTGTTGTGGGGATCCCGTTAAATTTTTTTATAAATGGTAGACAAATTGATAGTAATACGATTAGATAAATCACAGCCTTGAGGCTGGAGTAACAGACAGAGAAAAATCAACAGGAGTAAATTCAGTCTCCATTTCCGGTTTCCTCTCAATCCCAGGTCAATTTCAGTAGAGAAACAGCCTGTCGTGGCAGCATAAAATGCATGATTAGTGTATTATCTTGGGGAGTCAACCATTGCGGTGAGGTGTACAATTGCAGCTGGCCGGCGCTTTTAAGTTTTTTATACTGCTGTGCAGTGGGCTTTTGCGGACAGCCCAGGTCCTTCCAGGTTTCAAAGGAATTGCTGAATTCCCGGTCAATCCGATAGTGATGCAGCAGCACTTGTTTTTGTTCTATACCGTTAACGGTTAATTCAATGTCAGCCGCATCTGCCGGCAGGTGATTATCATGGTAATTCCAGAGCATAATGGTTAGGGTTTGTTCATTACTTGCGGCCAGGGCATTAATATCCGGTTGCTGCCGAACACCGTTTTCAATAACATCTCGGGCAGATAAGCCGGAGGAAGCAATTACTTTCAGCCTGTTGCCCTGCATTAAACCAAACATGCGGAAAACATTGAGTACCGGTTTATCCACACCGTTGGTGGCCAGATCACGGAATCCGGCAAACCAGGGCTGATTTTCAAATTCAAAGGCCCAGGTCAACACACCTTGCAGGTTAACCTTGTACTCATCCATCAGCTGGTAAATTTTGGCAAAGCAGGAGGCCGTATAACTGGGATACATGGTACCGTTACGATAGCCATATTTAGGATCACGTTCTTGGGAGCAGGCGGCACAGCCCTCGGGATCACACTCACCGATAATGATGGGAATATCCTGAAGCTCAGGGAAGGTTTTAACTACCTTAAAACCGGCTTCAATGGCCTGCAGTTGGGTACCCATGTTCATCTGTATATGGCCGTTCACCAATTGGGGATTACCCTTGGCGTGAAAAGCCACAAAATCGAGTGGGGCACCATTTTCCCCGGTTGCATAGTTTGTTCCCTGCAGACAATGCTCCAGGAAGCCTCTCAGGTAAGCATTGGCCTTTTCATCATCCGGGTTTGTAGTATGCGGACCACCGACCGTACACTCCGGGCAGGCCCGTTTTACGGCATCCACGGCATAATCATACAGTTTTAAATATTCTTCAAAGCTGCCGGACCAGTACCCAATGTTGGGTTCGTTCCAGACCTGCCACAACCAGGTGGTTACTTCCTGCCGGCCATAACGTTCAAGGGAATGCTGCACCCATTGATAGACAAGCTCAGCCCATTTGTTATAATCCTGGGGTGGGTAGGTCCAGCCTGTCCAGAAGGGGCCATTTTCTTCCCATTTGTGCTGATAGGGTTCTGGATGAGTGGACAGTGCCTTGGGCATAAAGCCGATTTCCATCAAGGGCTTCATCCCGCGTTCAATATAACAATCAATGATGCTGTCCAAAAGTGTCCATTCATAAACAGGATTACCCACTTTATCTTCCTTATAGACATTGGTAAAACCCCATTTCAAGGTGGGAGTGCCCTCTTGGGTGGTCAGCAGATTGTGGGTGCGGACATAAATTGGTTGGGAACTCAGACGGCTCAATTCCGAAAGCAGCTTCCGGCCATCCGGCATATAGGTAAAGTTGCATTCATCATAACCAAAGTAAGTCCAGAAGAGCGGCAGCGGACCTGTTTCCTGCCGGGCATCTATATCGATACGCACCGGAGTAGTTTGTGCAAAAGAACTTTTTAAAAGAAACATCATCAGCAGGGATAAAATAATGATCTTCTTCATATCTGACCTTTCAGATTAGTATTGAGTTTTTAGTTTTTATGATGATCCCGGGTTTTATAATCCAGTACTTAACTTGATAGAACTTTGATCCCGGTATTATTATATTTAAAATTTGGAAATTAACACAGTAGTGTAGAAAGGACCTTGGATCAGCCCTACAACAATCCCCAAAGCCTATATTCAAAATTCAGGCAAAGGTAGCAATTTGATGGAGTCGATACTTACTGATCGCCGGTACTTCAGCATTGGGGCTGGGGTATCCGGTTACAAAAATCAGGAAAGGTCGTT